>CAZGTW010000035.1:0-1836 GCA_964528815.1 uncultured Actinomycetota bacterium
AATTCGCTTATAGCATCATTTTTTTCAGCGGTCCCAGAAAACGCCTTTTGCAGTTCTAAGTGCATCGATGTCCAGGTTGTATGCAAGGGATATTTCACAGTGGACAGCAAAACCGCATTCGCTGCAAAGAACATTGTCAACCTTATTTTTCAGGTAGCAGCCATAACTTACTGTACCATCCTGCTCTACGCTGGATACAAGAAAATCGCTGCACCTCCAGGTATTATGGGCCATTCTTTTTAAGCATGATGCGCTGTCAAGGATCTTATACCCCTGCTTTTTTAGGGCGAGCAATTTTTTCAATATCTCATCTTTTTCGCTATTTGTAAGCCTTAAATCATCAAGGCCCTCATAAGGATAAAAGAATTGAATAGTTATGCCATAAACTTTGTCGTTTAAGAATTTAATTACTTCTTCAAGCTCATTGTAATTAGCTTTTGATATGCAGATATTGGTAATTATTTTTTTTGATTTGATGTTCTTTTCAAGATTTTCAATGATTTTTTTAAAGCTTTTGCCCCTTATTCTGTCATGTGTTTCTTCCAGCCCGTCTATGCTTATAAAAAAGATATCGGGGTCAAACTTTTCAAGGTCGATGGTGCCGTTAGTCGTGACTCCTGCACAGAAAAATAGCTTTTGCGCATAGCATATTACGTCGCCAATATCTTTATCGTTTTTCCTGTCCTTCCAGAGAAGCGGCTCACCGCCTTCAAAAATAACTATCCTGACACCATCGGCATAAAGCATATCAAGCATGCTGGTTACTTCAAAATAATTCATATCGGCAGGTTTTTCTGTTTTCCAGAAAGGGCAGTGCAGGCATTTAAGGTTACAGTTTCCGGTGAGCTTAAAGCTGCAGAGAAGCGGCCGCCTGTGGTTTTTATTTAACCTGCTCCTGGCTGCAAAAGCTGCAAAATATGCCAGTTGTCTGGCCCTGCTGTGGCGTCTTAACGGGGGTTTACTTTCCGGACATTCTTTATTTATTTTATTTTCTGTTTTAAGTTTTTCCTTGCCATTCATATTAATAATTTTAGTATTTACTGCAGTAAAGTCCAGTTATTAAATTTTGATTTTATGGTTGCAGGGCAATAACAATATAGTTAATACTTAATTGTTTCACATGTCTTCTAAATTTGTTAAAATATAGAAGAAAATGGGTAGTTTTTCAGAAAACCTCAAGAAATTTTTTATGCCTCCTGCAACTTCTGCGGGCGGGTACGGCTTTGTTAAATTCAACATAAAGTGCAACAGGTGCGGTGAAGAAATCCCGGTCAAGGTGCGCACATCAAGCGAACTTTCCAGGATATATGAAGAAGATAATGGGCCATCCAATGCTTCATTTCTGGTGCGCAAAGAAATTCTTGGAAATAAATGCAGCAACCTGATTTATTTGACTGCCTATTTTGATGAAAATTTCAGGATTATTTCCAGTGACATCACAGGCGGTAAGATAATTGACTGAAAATTACGCAAACCTTAGCGTTATAGTTCTTGCTGCAGGCAAAGGCAAGAGGATGAAATCCGATATACCCAAAGTCCTGCACCAGGTATGTTTTAAATCCCTTATATATTATATACTCAAGGCAATCCAGCCCTTAAATCCTGCAAATGTCTTTGTGGTTGTGGGCCATAAAGGAGAAATGGTAAGCCAGTATATTCAGGACAATTTTCCGCAGACTATTGCAGTGACCCAGGAAAGCCAGCTTGGCACTGCCCATGCAGTAAAAACAGCAGGCAAATACATAAATAATATGGGCAGCCAATGCCTTATACTACCCGGAGATGTCCCCCTTATAACAACTGGCAGCCTTCAAGAAGTAATCAAAAACATGCACA
>CAZGTW010000035.1:1936-13239 GCA_964528815.1 uncultured Actinomycetota bacterium
TATGGCAGGATAATAAAAGATAAAAATGGTGATGTAAGAGCAATTGTCGAGGAAACAGATGCAAGCCCTGAGCAGAAACAGATAAAGGAAGTAAACTCTTCAATTTACTGTTTTGATACCAGGCTTCTGTTTGAACAGCTAAAAACAGTCAGCTCAGAGAACTCTCAGAAGGAGTTTTACCTTACAGATGTAATTGAGAGCCTTGTTAAAAGCGGAAATAAAGTATCTGCCCTTACAATAGATGACCCACAGCAAGTTGAAGGTATAAATGACAGACTGCAGCTTGCATGCCTTGAGAAAATGATGCAGAAGCGGATAAACGATGCGCTGATGCTTGAAGGTGTTACCATAAGATTTCCTGAAAGCACTTTTATAGGCCCTGAAGTATCTATTGGAAAAGACACTATTATTGAACCCGGCTGCCTTATCAGAGGCAAAACTGAAATAGGCCAGGGGTGCACAATAGGCCCTGATACCCAGATAGAAGATTGCACAATTGGGCCCGGTACAAAAATAAACAGGTCAGTGCTTCAGGGTGCCGTTATTGGCCCTTCAAACAATATCGGGCCCACAAGCTATATACGGCCGGGCACAGTAACTGCAGGTAATGTAAAAATCGGTGCCTGCTGTGAAATAAAGAAATCTTATATAGCTGCAGGAAGCAAGGTTCCGCATTTGAGCTATATCGGAGATGCTGAGATTGGAGAAAATGTAAATATCGGCGCCGGCACAATAACATGCAATTATGACGGGTTTTTAAAAAACAAGACAGTTATAGAAGACGGGGTATTTATCGGTTCTGACACCATGCTCGTGGCCCCGGTCAGGATAGGCAAGGGTGCGATAACTGCAGCTGGCTCAGCAATCGGCACAGATGTCCCTCCCGACAGCCTGGCAATTGAAAGAACCCCACAGGCAAATATTGAAGATGGTGCCGTAAGATTCAGGGAAAAAAAGTTAAAGCAGAAAAAAGAACTGGAAACTAAGGATAAATAAAATAAGTGCTGCAGTATAATTTTTAAGATACTGATAAAAATTTGCCGGAATAATAAACTGGCATAATGGCATAATATATTAAAAATAATTGAGACTTAAAATAATAAGGAGTATTTATTAATGAGAGATTACCCCAACAATAAAAGGTTGTTACTATTCTCCGGCTCTTCAAATACCGAGCTTGCTGATAAAGTCGCGGAGCATCTTGGAATAAAGGTAGGGGATGTCACAAGACGAAAATTCAGGAATGGCGAAATACATATCAGGTTTGAAGAAAGTGTGCGCGGAGCAGATGTATTTGTAATGCAGTCATGCGGGGACCCTGTAAACGACAATCTTATGGAGCTCCTTATAATGCTGGATGCATTAAAACGCGCATCAGCAGGAATGATAAACTGTATAATCCCTCATTACCCTTATGCAAGGCAGGATAAAAAGGCCGAGGGCCGCGAACCCATTACTGCAAAGCTTGTAGCAGACCTTTTAACAGTTGCCGGAATAGACAGGCTAATAGTGGTGGACCTCCACACTGCAACAATACAGGGGTTTTTTGATATCCCTGTCGACCACATTACAGCGATTCCCATTATTGCCAATTATTTCAAGAGTAAAAATATAAAAAATGGGGTAGTAGTCAGCCCTGATGTGGGCGGCGTTAAAAGGGCAAGTATTTTTGCGGGCCAGCTGCATTTTCCGCTTGCCATTCTTGATAAAATCAGGCCGGGCCCCAATGAAGCTAAAATAGACCACCTGGTTGGTGATGTTGCGGGCAAGGAAGCAATAATATTTGATGACATGATAGATACGGGCGGTACAATATGCGAAGCGATAGATATGCTGTTTAAGTTCAATGCAAGCAAAGTCTATGTCGGAGCCACACATCCGATATTCAGCGGCGAAGCAATTGAAGTAATGCAGAATTCCAGGGCAGAAGAAATAGTTGTTGTAAACACACTGCCGATAAAAAAGGAATTTGACACAAACAGGATAAAAGTAGTTTCAATTGCGAGCCTGCTTGCAAAAACAATCAAAAAGGTTTATGATTGCAAATCTGTCAGCGAGTTATTCAAAGGCGAAAATCTTGTTTAATTTAATATTGATATTGTTTTGAGGTGTATAAAAAATGAGCAATACTGTTATAAAAGTAGTAAAAAGAGATAAAGATGAACTGAAGAAAAATGCATCAAGGAGGCTAAGAGCCGAGGGTTTTATCCCTGCAACAATATACGGGCAGGCAGCCGAACCCGTGAGCATAAAAATCGATAAAAAAGATTTCAAGGAATTATTAAAAAACAGGAGCATTTCAAACCTTATATTTGACATGCATTTTAAGGATGACGGAAAAGAAAAGAAAGAAACCACACTTATAAAGGAATTCCAGAAGGATCCTATAAGTACAGATTTTCTTCATATAGATTTTATCCGTATCCAGATGAAAAAAGAAGTTGAAACATCTGTTCATATTTCATTGCTTAATGAAGAAGAAGCAATTGGCGTAAAAGAAGGCGGCGGAGTTATCCAGCACGGGCTAAGGGAGCTTCGTATTGCATGCTTGCCTGCAGATATTCCTGAAAAAATCACATATGATGTCAAAGAGCTTGAAATGGGCCAGAGTATTAAAGTATCAGACATCACAGCAAGTGAAGCAATCAGTATTTTGAACAATCCTGAAGAAGTGATAGTATCGATAATACATCCGACCCATCTTGTTGTTGAGCAGCCTGTTGAAGAAGTTGAAGCTGAAGGTGAAGAGCCCGAAGTTATAGCCAAAGAAAAAGCTGAAGAAAAAGAAGAATAAAAAAAGCGAAGAAGAAACCAATGATATTTATTGTTGGTCTTGGAAACCCTGGCGAAAAATACCGGCAAACCAGGCACAATATCGGGTTTGTTATAGTTGACGCTTTTTTAAATCTGCATCAAAACTACTCAACCTTTATCAAATTCAATAGCGAGATATCAAGGCTCATTTACAGCCAGAAAGAAATCCTGCTTTTAAAACCACTGACTTTCATGAATAACAGCGGCAAACCTGTAGCGTCTGCAATGTCTTTTTACAGCCTGGATAATACTTCCGGTAATAGCCATGAAATGCAGGATAAAAATATACAGGATAAAAACAATAAAACAGCAGACAGGCTTCTTGTAATCCATGACGATATTGATATAGAGTTTGGGAAAATCAGGCTGAAAAGAGGGGGCGGCACAGGCGGACACAATGGCCTGGAATCAATTTCAGGACATCTTGGACACAGCGATTTTGACCGGTTAAGATTTGGGCTAGGAAGGCCCCCCGGCACTAAGGACCCTGCAGATTTTGTGCTTTCAAATTTTTCAAGGGCAGAGAAAAAAGAGATTGAACAATGCCTGCAGGTCGCTCTTGATGCCATAGATGATTATATTGCAAATGGCATAGATTATACCATGAACAAATATAACAGCCTTTAGCTTTTAATATTGCGCGCAAAATAACTCATTGGCGCTTCATTACTGCTTTAAGTCATTGCAAGCCGGCACAGAAATAAAAAATGGGGGAAAATAAATGTTTTTTATTGAAAAATTCAGCAAAGAGAAACAGTGGAAGGATTTTGCCGGCCATTATTTCAATGTTGCCGAATCCCTTAAAAAGGGGCAGGTAATCTGCGGCAGCGCGGTCTCTGATGAGGACATCTGGCCCTTTATAATCCCTGCAATGCTAAAGTGTTCCGGCCTGCCGGTTGTCGTACTTACTGCAACTTCAGAGAGAGCTGATGAACTTTCAAGGGAAATAAAAGCATTGGGCGGAACTGACAGTATATTTATTTACCCGGCGCTTGGAAGCGGGATATATAAAAAAAGCAGGGCAATTTCTCAGGAAAGCTTGTCCCAGCGCCTTGAAATATTAAAAACTGTATCCCAGTACCAGGATGAAAAAGAACCTTTTATTATATTTGCAACAAGCAATTCAATTATAGACCTTTTTCCACAGGAGGGCATCGCAAGCGCCAGAAGCATGGAGTTTAAAAAAGGGCAGAAAATTGACCGTGAAATGTTTATAAATTCACTTATTGAAATGGGCTATGAGCGTGTGAACCGTGTCTATGACAGGGGTGAGTTCTCAGCAAGGGGAGATATTCTTGATATATTTGATATAACCTCAGCAAATCCTTACAGGCTTGATATCCTGCAGGATGATATTGAAAAGATATTTGCATATGATATACAGGACCAGAAGCTTCTCTTAAATATTGAAAAATTAAAGGTCTTTCCAAAGGTAGATATATTTGACGGAACCTTTAAAGACTCAAAAAGCAATAAAACCAGCCTTACGGGCTATTTAAAATCATGCATTGGCAAATTCGGGGTGGTCTTATGTGATCCTGTGGAAGCGGAGCTTAAATTAAAAAGCGACCTTGACCTTGTTTACAGGTCCTACGAGCCGGATGCCAGTGAAGTGCAGCAGGAGGATTTTTTTATTGCTGATAAAAGGGCGAGGGAAGAATACCTCAAAAGTAATTTCCTTGCGCATGATTACCTGGCGGGCAGCGAAATAAAAGAAACGGGTTTTTACCTTGAACTCATATCTTCAGGCATAGAAGATTCAAAAACTGCCGCCTCTTTTTATTTTTCTGACATCGCCAGGCAAAAAAAAAGTTATGGAAATTCCGAGATCTTTATTGCCAACTTAAAGAAAGACATTAAGGCTTCAAAAGAAATCCTGATATCAATGGATAGCACAGACAGGATAAAAAAAATTTCCCAGGTGCTGCTTGACAGCGGCATATCCCTGAAAAACCATTTCAATATTGCACAAAATAAATTGGCAGACGGGGATTCGGGTGGCGGCAGTTTACAGCCTTTATTACAGGAACCTGTAAGGGGCGCAGCCAATCTATATAATATGGCTCTTTTAAGCGGTTATGAATCAGACAGAATCTCTGTCTATGGAGAGCTTGATATTTTTGAACAGCTTGAGGCAACATTTGATGCGGCCAGGCTGCTGCCGGCAGTAAAAGCAGGCGAGGATTTTGAACCCGGGGATTTTGTCGTGCACAGGACCCATGGGATAGGCAGATATATTGATGTGATTTCTGACCAGGTAAATGGCAATAAAAGGGAGTATTTCCTGATAGAATATACAGACGGGGACAAGCTTTATGTGCCGACCTGGCAGTCTGACAGGATACATAAATATATAGGCGACAAGGCACCTTCAATCTCTGCCCTTAATTCAAAGCAGTGGGAAAACTTAAAGAACAGGGTAAGAAGCTCTGTCCAGAGGCTTGCTGTCGACCTGGCATCGCTGTATGCATTGCGCAATTCCGCGCAGGGTTTTGCATTTGAGCCCGATAAATCCTGGCAAAAGGAAATGGAGGACCTTTTTCCTTTTATGGAAACATCGGACCAGCTAAAAGCCATTAATTATGTAAAAGAACTTATGGAAATCCCAAAACCCATGGACCTTCTTGTATGCGGTGACGTGGGCTTTGGAAAGACAGAAGTCGCCCTGCGTGCAGCTTTTAAAGCAATTGAAAACTCAAAACAGGTTCTCATGCTTGTACCCACCACGATTCTTGCCGACCAGCATTTCAGGACATTTTCTGAAAGGTACAAAAATTTTCCTGTAGTTGTTGAAGTCATAAGCCGTTTCAGGACAACAGCAGAACAGAAAGCTATAATAAATAATTTCATGGACGGCAGGATAGACATGCTTATAGGGACACACCGCCTGCTTTCAGAGGATATAAAACCAAAAGACCTGGGGCTCATAATAATAGATGAAGAGCAGAGGTTCGGTGTTAATGCCAAGGAAAAGATAAAGCTTTATAAAAAAGAAGTCGATGTGCTTACCCTGACTGCAACTCCAATTCCCAGGACCCTGTACATGTCACTTACAGGAATAAGAGATATTGTGCAGATAGATACCCACCCGGCGGGCCGTTTTCCAATTGAGACATTTGCAGGCGAGAGAAATGATTTTGTCATAAGAATGGCTATTGAAAGAGAAATCCGAAGGGGCGGCCAGGTATATTATGTGCACAACAGGATAAGCGACATACAGGAAAAGCAGTACAGGCTGAGCGTGCTTGTGCCCGGAGCAAGAATAGCACTCACTCACGGCAGGATGGATGGCAAAGAAATAGAAAAGGTCATGCAGGATTTTCTTGAAAAAAAATATGATATCCTGCTTACAACATCAATAATAGAGTCCGGAATGGATATATCAAATGTCAACACATTAATAGTTGATGACTCTCACAGGTTCGGGCTCTCACAGCTTTACCAGATAAGGGGCAGGGTGGGAAGGTCTTCAGAAAAGGCTTATGCATATTTCTTTTATCCTGACAGGAGAATACTAAACCTGACAGCTTTCCAGAGGTTAAAAACACTTGCAGAATACACTGAACTTGGAAGCGGTTATAAGGTTGCCATGAAGGACCTGGAAATAAGAGGCGCAGGCGATTTGCTCGGGGCAAAACAGCATGGCAATATTAACAGTGTGGGATTTGATATGTACTGCCAGATAATAAAAGAAGAGATTGAAAAATTAAAAGGTGTGCAATCTGAGCCTGATATAAATGTGCAGATAGAACTTCCTTTCAGCTCATATATTCCAAAAAATTATATTAAAAATGAAAAAGAGAGAGTAGGCCTTTACAGGAGCCTTGGGAACTTAAAGGACCAGGCAGAGGCATCCCGCATTGCTGAAAATATCGAAGAGAGGTATGGTAAAATCCCTGAAGTACTTCTAAACCTTATAAATATTGCAAGGATAAAGCTTGCAGCAAAAAGTGCCGGAGTCGAACAGGTCCTCTTTTCAAAGTTAAAAGGAGTTTATTTCAGGAAAATAAACCTGGGAATCGATAAGGCAGCAGGGCTCTCATTAAAAGACCCGGCGCTTGTTTACCTGCCAAAAACCAGGGAAGTAGTTGTAAAAAATTCAGAAAAGAGCCTGACCCTTGGACTTGTATTTGACAGCTTAAGCAGCCTGGCAAAAATTAATTAGAAACTGCATTTATTATTTAAATATTATAATTGCAAAAGATTGTTGAAAAACTTAAAATCTTTAAGATTAGGATTAAATTATATTAAAAAAAATAATAACGGATTATGCTTTTTAATATCTGCCTGGTATCAGGTGATAAAGAAAAGAATGAAAGGGAAAAATTTTGAACGATAAAGAAGAAAATAAAAAAGACAGTAAAGAACTTTATCACTGGGATGAAGAACCTGTTGAAGAATTAAAGCAGGAAACAAGAGTAAAAAAGAGTAAAAAGGTTGCAAAAAGAGAGGCAAAAGAAGCCGAGAAAAAAAGGATAAAAGACATACAGCGGGAAAGGCAGAAAACCAGGATTTCCAAAAAAGGCAAGATAGGCGCAATTGTCGGGGCAGCGGTAGCGGTTCTGGGTTTTACTGCCTGGCTATTGTTTTTCTATCTTGGTGTAGGATTTGATCTTACCAAAACATATGCAAAGTTTGATGGCGGCAAGGTCACCCAGAAGGAAATGGACACTTATATGGATTTTTTAAGGAACCAGGACCCGGCATCAATTCCGGAAAAAACTGATCCCCAGTATACAGTGCTTCAGCAGAATCTTCTTGATTCGATAATAGTAATGAAAATATTAGAGAGTTATGCGAAAGAAAATAATATTAATGTAACTGATAAGGAAGTTGCCGATGAGATTAGCGCCCTTATTAAAAATTATGAATCAGAAGCAGCATTTGAGAAAGACCTTAAAGACAGGAACCTTTCAAGGACATTTCTTAATGAACAGGTTAAATCACAGTTGCTCAGGGATAAAGTATTTGCGCTGGCAACCAAAGACGTTACTGTAAGTGATGAGGAAACTAAAAAATATTATGACGATAATGCCGAAACACTATTTATGGTACCGGAACAGGTAAAAGCCAGCCATATATTGATTAAATTTGCTATTCCTGAGGGCCAGGAATTAAATGACACAATTAAAGCCGAAGCAAAAACAAAAATCACTGATATACAGGAACAGCTAAATAATGGAGCAGATTTTGCAGAGCTTGCGAAGCAATATTCTGAAGATACGGCAAGTGCAGTCAACGGCGGCGATATTGGTTTTATCAGCAAAGGCCAGACTGTTGCTGAGTTTGAGGAAGCAGCTTTTGCTCTTGGAGTCGGACAGCTAAGCGAAATTGTCGAGACTACATTTGGATACCATATTATAAAATGTGTTGAAAAGCAGTCCCCGTATGTCAAGACTTATGATGAGGTCAAAGACACGATAAAGTCATACCTCTTAAATAATGAACAACTTGTTGTTTGGGAAGACTTTGTATATTCACTTGTAGATAAAGCCGGCATTGTCTATTCTTCATCTTTAAAGGGCCAGTTGCTTGAGCCGAGGACAGAAACTACAGACACAACTGAGGGCTCATCTGCTGAGACAACATCAGATACTGGTGCAACAGAAACTACTTCTGCAGAGTGATAAGATATGCAGGAAAATACCGGAAATGAAAACCTGTTTGCTCCCGAAACAATAGATGGCATCAGTTCGTCCCCGGAATTATTTTCTATTCTGCTGCAGGTCATGGCAAAACTTCGTGGGGATAATGGTTGCATGTGGGACCGTGAACAGACCCACGAGAGCATAAAAAGAAACCTTGTCGAAGAAGCTTATGAAGCTGTAGATTCAATAGAAGAAAAAGACTACCAGGAACTCAAAGAAGAATTAGGCGATATCATGCTTCAGGTAGTGTTTCACAGCCGCATAGCAGAAGATAATGGTGAATTCGAGATAGCGGATGTGTTAAGGACCATTATAAAAAAACTGGTAAGGCGCCACCCCCATGTTTTTGCAGGCACTGTTGTTCAAAACAGCAATGAGGTGCTCTCAAACTGGGAAGATATCAAGCGCATGGAGAGGCAGGAAAAATCACGCAAGGGTGGCAGGCAGGGGCAGGATAGTGACTCAATGTTTTCAAATATACCCAGGATACTTCCGGCACTTCACTTTGCATATGAAATACAGAACAGGGCAGCCAGGCTTGGTTTTGACTGGGAAGGTCCACAGGGAGTAATTGAAAAAATAAGGGAAGAGGCCTCAGAGCTTGAAAAAGAGCTTGAAGACCCGGAAAACAGCAAAGTTTCTGAAGAGATAGGGGATATGTTTTTTACAATTGTCAATTTAAGCAGGCACACAGGCATTGACAGTGAAGAGGCCCTGAAAGATACCTGCAGGAAATTTATCGCCAGATTTGATTTCATGGAAAGATACGCAATTGAAAAGGGCCTTGATTTTAAAAGCTTAAGCCTTGGCCAAAAAGATGTCCTGTGGGAAATAGCAAAAAAAAACTGCAAACATATCCGTTAAGCAATATGTAACATACCTGCATTGCTGCCTTTAAATGCTTCAAGAACTGAATGAGGATTCATAAATTTAAAAAATTCTTTTTTTATGATATACTTCTAATAAATTATAAATTTTATATGCAATTAATATTTAATTTATAATTAAAAAATTTCTTAATACTTTTTTCAATATAGGAAAGCCTGTATTTATTTGCAGTTTTAAAGGCAAAATGGCATTCCTTAAGTTATGCAGCAATAATTTGTAGTAAAGAAAATGGAAAAAAATGTAAAAGAGATTGGCAATTTCTCCAGGAAGACAAAAATTAATATTTTTGTATCTATCTTCATCATTTTTATCCTTATTGCAGTATTTACTTCAATCAGGCAAATCACATCAATTATCAAAAACCGTGAACAACTTTTTGAGCTTGAGCAACAGTTGAACTGGGACAGGCAGGAAAACATAAAACTACTTGCACAGGAAAAGAGCCTCTACAATGACGAAGCTGTTGAAGCAGAGGCAAGAAAACAGTTTAATATGACAAAAGGCAGTGAGACAAATTACTTTGTTGAAATAGTCGATGATGGTGTACAATCTGCAAATGAAAATAATGCACAGGAAAACTCGGCACAGGACAGCAAAGTGCTCCAATCTGCTGGCAGTACAGATGATAATGCGGTTTTAACTGAAGGGGTGTACAGACAGTCAGATCTCTGGGAAAACCTGAAAATATTTTATGAAAATGAGATCAGGCAAAACTGAAAAACTTGCTGCTATAGATATTGGCACAAATTCCACAAGGCTACTTGCAGTAAATGTCCGGGCTCTTGAATTAAAAAAAATCCTCTATCCTGCAATATCCAGGCAAATGCAGATTACAAGGTTAGGTAAAAATACTGACGGTACAGGAATAATATTGCCTGAAAGCGCAGAGAAAACAGTCAGTGTCCTTGAAAATTACAGTAAGTTCATAAAAGAAATTGGCGTTGACCGCTGCCGGGCAGTAGGGACAAGGGTATTAAGAAAAGCCTCAAATTCCGGTGATTTTATAAAACAGGTAGAAAAAAGGACCGGAATTAAGGTCGAAATTATCAGCGGCAATGAGGAAGCAGCCCTGAGTTTTAGAGGTGCTGTGGGAATAATCAGTGAAAAAGCTCACACTGTAACTTCCGGAGAAAATATTCTTGCAATTGATGTGGGCGGCGGCAGCACCGAACTTATACTGGGCGGACCTGATGGAAAAATAGAGCAAATGGATTCCATCGATATCGGCTCTGTTGTATTATCTGAGAGATTTTTAAACCACAAAAAGCCGTCTGAAAAAGAAATATTGGGACTTGAAGATTTTGCAGAAAAAACACTGCTTCCAGTGTCATCAAATATAAAAGAAACCGGGTACAGCAGTGTAATCGGCCTTGCGGGCACCATATCGGCTCTGGCATCTATTGACCTTTGTCTTAAGAATTATGACAGGGATAAGATACATGGCCATTATCTGAGCCTGGATAAAATAAAAAGATTATACAAAATGCTTTGCAGCACTGATCTTAAAGAAAGAAAAACAATAACAGGGCTGGAGCCCGCCAGAGCTGATATAATAGTGGGTGGGGCAGCTATTACAGTAAAACTGCTGGAGTTGCTGGGCGCACACGGCCTGATTGTGAGTGAAAGCGATATTCTGGAAGGAATCATTTACAGTATTTTTTAATTTTGCTAAAATTAACTGCGTTATTTTCCCCGTCATTTTTATTTTACGGGGTTTCTTTTACAATGTGGATCCATCCCTTTATTGCCCGAGTGGCGGAATAGGTAGACGCAACGGACTTAAAATCCGTTGGGGCTTTGCCTCGTGCCGGTTCGATTCCGGCCTCGGGCACCAGCAATAACGTTTAACTTCAAGCTTTTTCATGATTAATTTGCTGATATTTTCTTGAGATATTTTAAATTTATGATACACTACAATTGTAGTAATTTGTATTAATGAGGTATATTGATTAT
>CAZGTW010000036.1:0-13091 GCA_964528815.1 uncultured Actinomycetota bacterium
GCTTGCCCCAGAAATAGGAGAGGTTTCCCTGCACCCACTCAAAGTAGGATACTGTAACACCTCCGGCATTGCACAGCACATCTGGTATAATAAATACGCCATTGTCAGCAAGTATTTCGTCTGCCTCAGGGGTAACCGGCCCGTTTGCTCCCTCAGCAATTATCTTTGCCTTAACGGACGGCGCATTTGACTCTGTTATCTGGTTTTCAAGTGCAGCAGGGATTGCCACGTCACAGGGTATGCCAAAGAGGTCGGCTGGATCTATAGCCTGGGCCTTTTTATAGGTTGAGAGCTTATCGTGCTTCATCCATTCAAGAAGATCATATACATCTATTCCCTTGGGATTATATATTGCCCCTGTAACATCTGATAGGCCTATTATCTTGTGCCCTATGTCATATAGTATCTTGGCACAGTTTGAGCCCACATTTCCAAAACCCTGCACTACAATGTCCAGGGGGCACTTATCTATTTTAAGCACTTTTAGTGTTGACAGAAGGGTATATACAGCGCCCCGGCTTGTTGCGTCTTCTCTACCCTGGCTTCCGCCAAGGGCTATGGGCTTACCTGTAACAACACCCGGCACTGAAAAGCCCTTGCCCATCGAGTATGTGTCCATTATCCAAGCCATAACTGCAGCGTTTGTGCCAACATCAGGGGCGGGTATGTCCTTTTCAGGGCCTATGTCTTCGATTATCTCATATATAAAGCGGCGCGTTATTGACTCAAGCTCATTTGGGCTCACACTGTAGGGGTCTACTACTACTCCGCCTTTTGCACCTCCGAATGGAATTGCTACTACTGCGCACTTCCATGTCATAAGCATGGCAAGAGCTTTTACCTCATCTAGCGTAACGTCCTGGTGATATCTAATTCCGCCTTTGGCCGGTCCCCTGTTTGTGTTGTGCTGGACACGGTATCCCTTGTATATGTTGATGGTGCCATTGTCCATCTTAACAGGAATTGCTACCTCTATTGTCTTTCGGGGTTCTTTAAGGTAGCTTGCGATGCCGTCAGACAAATTCAGCATCGATGTAGTGATGTCAAGCCGGGCCAGTGCCATGTCCCACATGCTTTGTGAAGCCATTCTGGTCATCTCCTTGGTCTATAGGTTATACTATTGCGTTAATTCCTGATTCCTGTGTTCGTATCCTTATTGCGTCTTCTACAGGAAGTATAAAGATCTTGCCCGAGCCAAACTCTCCGGTCTGGGCAAGGCGCACTATTGTCTTTGTGACATCGTCCAGGATTTCTTCGTCTACGACTATCTCAAGCTTTACCTTGGGTAAAAACTTTACTTCTTTGTTTGGGATCTCCCCCTTTATGTATCCGCGCTGCCTTCCAAAGCCTGACACCTCTGACATGGTTATGCCTTCGACTCCGGCTTCAATAAGGGCGTTTTTTACCTCATCAAGCTTAAAGGGCTGGATAAAGCACTCTATTTTTTTTAGCATTGCAATCCTCCTTCTGGTGGCTTGCTGTTATAACTGCATAATTGACCTGAAAACAAGTTTTATTTATTTAAATATGTTGCATTTAAATAAGCAGCAGTTCAGGGCTCTCAAGAATTTCTTTTAACCTTTTTAAAAATATTGCAGCATCCGCACCATCTATAATCCTGTGGTCAACTGCAACAGATATCTCCATCAGCTGCCTTATTACAATCCTGTCATCTTCAACGACTGGCGCCTTATAGGCTTCACCGACCATAAGTATTGCACCCTGCGGCGGGTTGATGATTGCCGTAAATGTCCTTACCCCTAGCATTCCAAGGTTGCTTATTGTAAAAGTTGCATTTGAGATATCTTCTATTGCAAGTTTTTGTGCCTTAGCTTTGTCAACTATTTCTGCCCTCTTTCTTGCTATATCAAATATGCTTATCCTGCTGCAGCCATATATTGTCGGAGCCATGAGCCCGGCATCTGTTGCAACACCCAGGGCAATATTTACATCTTCATACATGATATGATTGTCATCGACCAGTGAGGCATTTATATTTGGCTGCTCTGAAAGTACAATTGCACATGCTTTTACAATGAAGTCCGTATAGGTTATCTTTACTCCATAAACATCCTGCACCTTGTCTTTTATCTTGTCCCGAAGTGCAATAAGCGAATCCACTGTAATTACCGCTGTCGGGGTAATGTGAGGTATATTCTGTTTTGACCAGGTCATCCTCTCAGCAATTACTTTCCTTACCCCTTTTAGCTGTGCAGTTGAAAGGACCTTTGGCGCACCCGGCACTATTGAGGCTGCAGGTACATACGCGGCCTGCGCCGGCCTTGATGCGGCCTGCTGTGCAGCCGCGCCGGTTGCTGCTTTACTTGCCTGTGCATATGCCAGAATGTCTTCCTTTACAATCCTTCCTTCAGGGCCGCTGCCTTTAATTGCTGCAGTTGTATAATCTATGCCCATTTCTTTTGCAAGAGATTTTGCGAGCGGGGATATTTTTATCCTTTCGCCTGAAACAGGAGCTGCTGGTGCAGAAGACATTTTTAAAATAAAATCTTCCACATCTTCTTTTACTATCCTGCCGCCTGGCCCGGTTCCTGTAATTAGCGATATGTCTATTCCCTTGCTTTCAGCAATATTTCTTGCAAGCGGGGATATCTTTATTTTTGAAGTATCTGCTTCTTCCTGGCCGGCCTGGACCTGTGGTCCTGGGACAGATTGCTTCTCATCTTTTGAAGCCTGTGCCTCTGCTGGAGCTTCCTGCTTAGCGGCTGCTGCCGGTGCTGCATCAACAGGTTCATCTTTTTCACCAATATATGCAATAACCTGTGTAACAGGAACTTCTTCGCCTTCATTTTTAAGTATTTTTCTAAGATATCCTGATTGGTAGGCTTCCACTTCAAGGGAAACTTTATCTGTCATGACCTCAAACAAAACTTCACCTGATTCGACCTTGTCGCCTTCTTTTTTGTGCCATTTCTCTATAACGCCGGTTTCCATGGTCAAACCAAGCTTGGGCATGATTACTTCGTGCATTATTTCATCCTTTCTAAATAAATGGTTTTTGCCGTAATTACAAAATATAAAACAGCTTTGCCTCATTATTGGCTGCAAAACTATATTTTATATTCTTAAGCCAATAATTTGAATACCAAATAAATTGCACTATGTTAACTTTATTGCAATTGCATGATAATCCAAAAACATTTCTAAATCAAGCAGCTTCAAAAATTTATAAAGGTACACTGGCTAAACCAGTTAAAAATATAACATTTAAAGCATAGTGTGTCAACCGGCTGTTGCTGTTTATGTTGCTGTTTATGTGTTGTTATTCTGTGATACTGTCACCAGATGCTGCAGGGTAATTTTTAGCTATTAAATTTTACCAAGACATTTCAGTATTCCTTCCCTTATCCTGTCATGGCTTGGTATCATGGCATTTTCAAGCACCAGGCTGTACGGCACTGGGCAGTTTTTCCCTGACACCCTTAAAGGCGGGGCGTCAAGCCAGTCAAAGGCCTGTTCAGCAACCTGCGCAGAAACCTCTCCCATAAATCCGCCAAAACCGCAGGCTTCTTCCACACATAAGAGCCTTCCCGTCTTCTTTACTGAAGCAGTAATAAGGCCGATATCAAGTGGCCTTAATGTCCTGGGATCGACTACTTCACAATCTATTCCATTTTCTTTACTGAGCTTTTCTGCAACTTCCAATGATTTCTTTACCATGTAGGAGGTCGCCACAACTGTAATATCTTTGCCCTCTCTCTTTATATCTGCACTGCCAAGCGGTATCTCATAAAGCTCCTCGGGTACATTCTCTATATATTTCTTGTTTTTATAAAGCAGCTTATGCTCTATAAAAATAACCGGGTTATCATCTTTTATCGCTGACACAAGAAGCCCCTTTGCATCATACGGGCATGATGGCATGACTACTTTAAGCCCCGGAATGTGCGCCACCAGCGCTTCAAGGCTCTGGGAATGCTGGGCAGCTGCTCCTGTGCCCCCGCCTCCGGCGGCCCTGAGGACCATCGGCACTTTTGCTTTTCCGCCAAACATATACCTCATTTTTGCTGCCTGGTTTGCAATCTCATCCATTGCTATTGTAATAAAGTCTGAAAACATAATCTCTACAATGGGCCTCATTCCTGTAACTGCGCTTCCTGCAGCAACGCCTATAAGGGCATCTTCAGAAATCGGGCTGTTTATTACTCTTTCCTTTCCAAATTCTTCAAGCATGCCCACTGATACCCCAAAGGCCCCGCCATATTCTGCGACATCTTCGCCAATGAGAAAAACATTGCTGTCATTTCTCATTACCTGCTGCATTGTTTCCCTTATGGCTTCAAGATATGTTATTTCTCTTGTTTTTATTTCTTTTTGTATTGATACTGTCATATTAAATATCCTCCTGGTTTAAGTCCGTTTAAGCATATACATCTTCTTCTACATCATCGGGTGACGGAAATGGGCTTGACTCTGCAAATCTTAAGGCTTCCTGCAGGCCCGCCATTGCTTCATTTTCGATTTCTTTACCATCTTCAGCCGATATTGTTCCGGAACTTATAAGCGCATTCCTGTAACGCGGTATAGGGTCTTTTTCCATCCATGATTTCAGTTCTTCTTTTGTCCTGTAGACCTGGGCATCGCTCTTTGAATGGCCCTTCCACCTGTATGTAAGGCATTCAATAAGCGCCGGGCCATTGCCTGCTCTTGTGTAATCTGCAAAATGCGAAACCGTATTATATACTTCGATGAGATTGTTTCCGTCTATTGTAATGCCTTCCATATTATAAGATGCCTTACGGTCAGAAATGCGCTTTATGTTGAAGGCTTCCCTGACCGGCATTGACATTCCATACTGATTGTTTTCACAAATAAAAAGGATGGGAAGGTCCCAGATCGATGCCATGTTTAAGGCGCCATGGAAATTTCCCCTGTTTGCCGCACCGTCTCCAAAAAAGCATCCGACGATTTTATTATTTTTCTTAAGCTTACATGTGAGAGCAGCGCCGGCCCCTATATCAATACTGCCCCCTACAATGCCGTTTGCGCCAAGATTACCAGTTGTCACATCGGCTATATGCATTGAACCGCCTTTGCCTTTGCAGTAGCCCGTCTGCTTTCCAAGAAGTTCCGCCATCATCATGTCAAGCTTTGCGCCTTTTGCAATGCAGTGTCCATGGCCCCTGTGTGTGGAAGTTATGTAGTCATCTTTTTTAAGCGCATAGATGGCCCCAACTGCAGTGGCCTCTTCCCCGACATACAAATGGCACGTACCGTGTATCTGCCCCTTGATAATGAATTGTTCGGTTTCAGATTCAAAATACCTTATCTCATAAAGGCGCTTGAGCATTTCTATTTTTATACTGCTGTCAAGCTCTGCAAAGCTGTCCTTTATCTTATGCCCGTCTATCTCAAGCATTTTGTGCTTCTTTGCAATTGTTATAGTATTTTCTTTCGGCACTCCTGTTTACCTCCTGATTTAATTGTTTAACTCTTAATTAAAAATTACTTGAAAACTTCATTGATCCCTATAGACTTTCCGGCTCTGTAAAAAAATCACTTTTCTTCAAGCAGCCTTGTTGCCGTATTTTCATCAGTGAGTAAAATATTTATCAGCCCGCTCTTAATGGAGGCTTTGATTATTGCAGTTTTTTTTGGCCCGAATGCAATCCCTATCACATTCTTCATTTTCCTGAGTTTTTCTGCCGGTGCCCTTACTATCCTGTCATCTATCTTGCTTATTACCTGTTTGCCATTTTTGTCAAGAAACACCAGGTTGACATCTCCTGCAACACCCAGGCTTTCAAGGTAATTAAAGTCTTCTACAGTAAAATTACCTGTTTCTATCATTGTAGAATCCAGGCCAATGTCACTCATGCCTAAGACTGATGTATTTACTGAATCTGCAAGGTCCATTATTTCTTTTATATTTGAATCCTTTTCAAGGATTTCCTTTGCTTCCCTGCTGTCAAGGACAGCCGGGGAATGTATCATGAAGCTTTTGCCCCCGTATTTTTCAGCAAGTATTTTTGCGACATAATTTGTATGCACCTCGGCCCCGGACTTTCCAAGCCCGCCCAGCAGTGGTATTACACTGATTTCAATATTGTTTAAAGGTTCAATAAAGTCTGCAACAGAGCGAAGTGTTTTTCCCCATCCGACCCCAAGCAAGTCTCCGTCTTTTAAGAGCCGGTCAAGGATGCCTGCAAGTCCTGATGAAAGGTCCTTATATATTTGTTTCTCATCATCATATGAAGGGACAATCCGGCATTCTTTAAGCAAATACCTATTTTCCAGTTCTGCTTCAAGCTCATCAAATCTCTCACGGTGGGAATTGATCTTTATTTCTACTATCTTATTTCTCTTTGCTTTTGTTATGCTTCTTGACACTTTTGTGCGCGATATGCCAAGGCGGTCAGCTATTGCCTGCTGATTCATGTCCTCTACATAATAAAGCCTTGCTATTTTAGCAAGAAGATTGTTTTGCTCTTTTTTATCCATAGCCTTAAAAAATATGTATATTACAACTTCGTATATATTGATACTGCACATATGTGCAGTATATGAAAATATATGCAAGAATTATAAAAAAGTTTCTGTTTTATTTCAAGAGTGAATTTGGCTATAATGTTTTTTTAATGAGTACAGCAAATACAATACTTTTAAAAGTCATTGAAATAGGGCCGGTAATTTTAATACCGCTGATACTGCTTCTTATTGGCTTTGTCACAACAAGGAACCCTCTTAAGAACCTGCTTAACAGTTTTTATGTTTTTGCAGGAATGATGGGCATGGCCATAATGCTCACACTTTTTGTCAATTTCTTTGAACCTCTTATAAAAACAATTGTTTTAAGCTCCGGCAGGGTATTTATAATTCCTGATGCAGGATGGCTGGCTTCAAAAGAAGTAATACTAAATTCCCCCATCACCCTATATGCAATCATTGCAATAGCAGCATTAAATCTTGTAATGCTTCTTTTACGGTTAACAAGGACGATTAATATTGACCTCTGGAACTGGTCGATTTTTTTATTTGCCGGTTCTATGGTATTTGCAATCACAGAGATACGATGGCTGGGAATCCTTGCTACAGGAATAATCTGCGCTATTACCCTGGTAATCGGTGATATTTACGCGCCATATATTGAGAATTTTTACGGCCTTAAAGGGATATCGAATCCGCAGACACAGACTGTAATATGGGCACCGGTCTCTCACCTGGTTAACGGCACATTTAACAGGATACCCGGCGTCAGGAGGGTGCATGTCTTTTATGAGGAAATCCAGCATAAGCTCGGTATATTTTCAGAGCCGATGATTCTTGGATTTATACTTGGATTTATCACAGGGCTTATTACAAAATACAGGGAGTTTTCTTCAAGCGTCTGGCCGAATATATTATATGCTCTTGGAGCAGGGCTCGGACTTGCAGTGATAATGATACTCATGCCCAGGTTTGTAAATATCATGTATAAGGGCCTGTACCCTGCTGTAAACAACATAAAAGATTTCATCAGCAGGCGCATAACAAAAAGGGAACTCTATATTGGAGTGGACTCAATTGTTTTTGCGGGGCATCCTGCAGTCATAGGGCTGTCAGTAATAGTAATACCTCTTTCAACATATATAGCCACAATACTTCCGGGCAATAAAATACTGCCGGGTGCAGACCTTATACTTATACCATTTATACTGGTATGGGCAATTGCGCCTTCAAGGGGTGATATTTTCAGGAGCTTCATTTCAGCGATGATTATTGTACCGCTCACATTGTGGATAAGCAGCGATATGTCAAATCTTTTTGTAAACTTCTTTGCAAAATATGGAATAGAATTTACAGAAAGTGTAAAAGGTGTATCAAGCTATGGTGCCGGTTCAAACTGGCTCTTCTGGATACTTCTTCAGATACTGAAGCCGCTGCTGAACCTTTTTACATGATTTTGGGCCCAGGGTTATTTTCTGTTTTTAATTACTGGTTTCTGAACATCCTGTGGAAATATTCTGTATAGAGGTTTCTTCTTGTAGCCATCCTGTCCTCTATCAGCACAATGCCGTTTCGCTCCAGAGTAAGGTGTATTTTCCTGTCATTGTGCATTATTATTGAACGGGCATTATATGCGCTTACCTTGCTTACCCAAAGTCCTGATTCCATTGCAATATACGGAAAGAAGGAATTTTTCCTGAGAGTCTCCTCCCAGTTTATTTTAATCCTTTCAATCAGGTCGGGATAACTTACGTCAGGATTCTGTTTAAGTATTCCCCTTGCCTGGAGTATTATTTCCGATGATACATTTTTTTCTATCCTTTTTAAATTATAGGAAGCAAGAGTTAAAAATATCCCGTATATGATTATGATTGGAACGAAATAGTAATAATATGAGTCTATGAATTTAATGATGAAATTCCCGGTTTTTCCAAGAAACGCATCGAGCCAGACACCTGCCATTACAAAGCACCCTTTTTAATAAATTTTTTTACCTTTTGAAGATTATACATTATTTTCGAAATTTTTACTCTTCATGTCCTGCTGTAAATATTATCGTTCTTAATGGTCCTCAGAAATTGCTTTTAAAAACAGGCCCGCATAACACAGGACCACGGGAGGTATGCTTATGAATGCCAGTATAAGGCCTTTTGTTATTTTGCCAAAGGTCCTTGACTGCCTGATATTTAATACCAGGGATATAAGAAGCAGGATACCTGACGCCAGTGTAAGCATAAAGAATACTCCCACCATGATATAAGCATACAGCTCCATGCCCTGCTGCATAAACCTGCTGCCCCCGTAAATTGTAAGTATGTAGAAGATAAAAGTAAAATAACCAAGAATAATTGCTGAAATGCCCAGGCGGAAGTTCCGTAAATATTTCTCTTTCCAGTCCTGCCAGCCGTTCCCTGCAGAATTATTGCCAAGATACTTATTATAGCTTTTGCTTTGCCTGCCTTTAAAAGTTACAGGCTCAAGATTTGCCATTTCCATTTCTGCCTCCGCTTAAAAAAATCAAAAAATAAAAAATTACTTAATAAAAACTTGCATTACTGTATACTATTATATAAAATATGTATATTATAATATACATCCAGGTGACTAATGTCAAGTGAAAACATAGGAAATAAGCAGGCCAGGCTTGGAAATAATATCAGGAGGCTGCGGTTTGATGCCAAAGAGCTTTCACAGCTTGAGCTTGCAAATGCTGTTGGTGTCACAAGGCTGACCATACATTCGATCGAGACCGGAAAGTTTAACCCTTCAGTTTCTCTTGCCATTCGCATTGCAAAATATTTTGGCAAACAGGTTGAAGATGTTTTTTACCTTTATTATGAATAGGAGCAGTTTAAAGGCATGTTGAACATAATTATGGAAAATACCGGAAACAAACTTCATAATTCAGTAAAACAGGTTTTTGAAAGGAGCAGAGCAAATGCATAATGCCATAGGCATTTCAAGAAAAACCACAGCAGTCCTTCTGGGGGTTTCGGCGGCAGGTTTTATATTTAATTCCATTATATATATAATGCTTCATCTGAAGATAAACCTGGGCCAGGATATCACAGCTTTTGCGGACAGGGTATCAGTATATGTTGGGATAAGCACCATACTTCTTTTACTTTTTCACTTCGCAGCGATTGCTACCATTTTATTGACTTTGAGGGTTGCAGAAAAAGATAGTGTGCTCCAGGCATTTATTTTCTTTTTATCAATAATATCAACTGTGATGATTGCCGGGGATTTTGCACTTTGCAGCGATATAGTTAAAGAATATGGCGCTGGGCTGACAGAAGGTATTCTTTCAGAGTTTGTAATACTTTATTTTTCACAGCTGCTTCACCTTCTTTTCTATGCATTTGCAATAGTGCTTATTTTAATTACTTCAAGAAAGACACTTCCAGATAACGGGGCCAAAAATCCTGCACTAAAGGATGAGGCTATTTTCCTGGATGTGCAGTACGTGGGTATTTTCACTTCAATAATGGGTCTTGCAATACTGGTTGCACTTTCCCTTTTTACACCTCTGTGGGCAATTAAAAAGGGCATCATCACTCTCTGCATTGTACTTTTACTTCCATATGCAATGATTGTCGCATACTGGATACTTCTTAAAATAAGGGAAAAAATCACGGAATGGTATGATGAAAAACAGTTCCAGGACGTGACAAAGGCAAGTTTTATTTCACTGATTGCTTCAATGCTTATACTTGCAGTATTTTTTTTAATACAGAACCTTTACACCAGATTTGCTCTTATGAATGTAATCTGGTTCCCTCTCTATTTTTTCATGACACTGCTGGTATTTTCCAGCATAGTCTTATATTTAAACAAAAAGGCAGGAGAATAGAAATTGGACACAAAAACAGGACCGGAGCTGAAAAGATATATGATACTTCTGTATGCGATTATCGCAGGAGTTTTGTTCGATATACTTTTTTACAATAAGACACTGGGAATCTCTTATCTTATCTTTGTGGCCATTGCCATAGTAATAATTGCCCTGGCTTTTAAGCAAAGTGATAACAAGTTAAATAAAAGAGCATGGTTCTTTTCGGTCCCGATAATCCTTTTATCATCTACTTATTTTATCTTTTCAAACCAGATTTTAAGGACACTTAATTTCCTGGTTGTCCCCCTGCTTATAATAATAATGGCCATACTGGTTGCAAAGGTAAACAGGAGGGACTGGTCAGATATAGGTTTTATTGGCGACATGGCAAAAAGGATATTTGTGCCATTCAGGTTTATCCACCGGCCGTTTATTTCATTATCGCCGGAGGCGGCGGGCAACAGAGAAGGGGACAAAAACAGCGGCCAGGCAGTTGGAAGCATGGAAGCTGGCAATGCAGAAGGTGGCAATTCTGCTGCGCAAAAAACATCAAACAGGGCCTTATTAAAAGTGGTCCTGGGGCTCCTTATATCGGTTCCTGTTCTTGCATTGATATTATGGCTTCTTTCTTCTGCTGACATGGTTTTTAAGAACCTGTTTATAAATATGCCGGTTTTAACAATATTCAAGCATTTTGTCATTATAATGCTTGTGTTTATTTACAGCGCATGTTTTATATGGGCACTTCTTAAAGCCATCAGTGAGAGGGGCGCCGCTGTAGTCCCTGCCAAAAGGAACTGGAAACAGTTTATTGACCCGGTGGTACTTATCACCATCCTGGTATTGGTAAATGCAGTTTACGGCATATTTTCGGTTATACAGTTTGCCTACCTCTTCGGGGGAAATTCATTTATCCTTCCGTCATCTCTTACTTATGCAGAATATGCAAGGCGGGGCTTTGCAGAGCTTGTGGCTGTCACACTTATTAATTTTGCAATAGTGGGACTGGGCCTTACATTTGTAAAAAAACAGTCAGGTAAAATCTTTAATTTCATAAGGTCGCTTCTTACACTGCTTG
Source organism: uncultured Actinomycetota bacterium (assembly GCA_964528815.1). Taxonomy (GTDB): domain Bacteria; phylum Actinomycetota; class Humimicrobiia; order Humimicrobiales; family Humimicrobiaceae; genus Fen731. The sequence goes on from CAZGTW010000036.1 coordinate 11,358, forward strand.
TCGTATTTACTTTTATTATGCTGGTTTCCGCATTTTACAGGATGGTTGTTTATGAGCAGGCTTATGGATTTACATACCTGAGGATTTTTGTCCAGGCTTTCATGGTAATGCTGTTTTTTATCTTCATTATTAATTTTATATATATCTGGCACAGGAACCTTGCTGTAATAAAAGCCTATTTTATTGTCGCCCTTTCTGTATACATAGTACTTAATTTTGCAAATGTGGATCGCATAATAGCTTCAAATAATATAGAAAGGTACAACAGGACCAAAAGCATAGATGAAGAATATCTCGGCCAGCTCTCTTATGAAGCAATACCTGCCATAAACAGTTTCCTTAAAGATATAAAGGATTCACCGGACGCAAGGGAAAAGAAAATAACAGAGAGCATACTGGAGCATTTCAGCCAGGATAAGGAAAGCCTTTTAAAACATAAAAGCTGGCAGAGTTTCAATATCTCAAAAAACAGGGCGCTTGAAATCCTTGGATCTATAGATTAGGGCACGCATTACCGGGCCCATATTAAACCCTGTATTCCCTTCCTACCCTGACAAAGCGCTTTATGTTTTCCTGGGGCGTTTCCTGTGGCATGTCGCATCCTGTGCTAAGTATGAAGTTAGGGTATTTACTGGTTTCCTCAAGAAGTTCTGATACTTCTTTCTCGACTTCATGGGGCTTGCCCCTAAGCATAGTCTTGCACGGGCTTATATTGCCAATGACCGCGACATTATCAGGTATTTTTTCAAGTACCGCTTTTATGTCGACTCCCATGTCTTTTGAATCAAGGCTCACGCCATTGACGCCCGATTTTACCATACCTTCAATGAGGTGCATGGTGTTGCCGCATGTATGATATACAGTGTTTACTTTACTGTATTTAATACTTTCAATTATGTGCCTGACATAAAAAGCGGAAAATTCCAGAAACTGTTTGGGCCCAAGCATTACTGCAGTCGGCTCAAGTATTACAATGAGCTCTGCGCCCGCTGAAATAAGAAGTGTTGCATATTCCCTGATTTTTTCTGTTACAAAATCACATAGTTTATGAAGCTTATCAGGCTCCAGCGCCGTTGCCATTGCAGCTTCATCTGCTCCTATTATAAGGGCCGCCACCGAATAAGGGCCGGTAACATATGCGCCCCTTAGCACATTATCAGGCAGGCCCACACTCATCAATTTTATTGTTTCAGCATAACCCAGCACCCTTGAATCAAATGATATGTTTATTTCCTGGAGCCTTTCGATTTCCTCCATGTCAAAGCGTGTTTTCGGCACCGTTGCAGAATCTTCCTTTGGAAAAACTGTATATCTTCCAAGGGCATTTGCTTCCACAGAAAGGTCCATTAAAGGAAATGCCACATCGGGCCTGAACTCATCTACGATTTTCTTTATTGCTTTGTAATGCTCGCCGAAATTCTGCTGGGCAAGCTTGATATCTGCCCCTGTCATCTCTACGCCCGGAAAACCGCACAGCGGCGCCACTATCCTGCGGTGCTCATTGAATGCTTTATTTGCAAGTTCTACGATTCCTTTTTCTTTCATTTCTTATATGGCCCTACCCTTTGTATTTATTTCTATCAATAAGCTTAAATATTATCTGGTTTATTGTTTTCTACTTTAATATTATCTTCTTTAATCTTTCCTTATTTAATACTCTTCTGTTATCTCCGATTATGAAGTTTATGGTGGAGATGAGCGGATTCGAACCGCCGCCCTCTTGTCTGCCAGACA
>CAZGTW010000037.1:0-10195 GCA_964528815.1 uncultured Actinomycetota bacterium
CGCCCCAAATTTCAATATCCCCGGGTCCTGCTCCTGGAAGCCCCCTTGCTTCGGCGCATCTTATAAGAGGGATGTCGCCGCTTTCAAAGCCCATTATCGATGCCATTACACTGTCAATGGCAATTGCGTTTGTTCCTGCAAGGATTAGCCCCGCGTGCCTTGGTTTTCCGCTTGCTCCCGGACCCTCGCCTTCAAGGGCAAGTATGCCATCCATAATATTTATTCCGGGCATATTTGCCAGGTAAATATCCAGCAGCATATCATTGAACTGCGCAATATCGATAAATTTTGCATGCAGCAGGGTTTTTGTCCTGCCGTGGATTATGCCATACATATTCTTGACTGCCCCTGACACCCTGGTGAGGCTGTGGGTCTTGAATTTTGGCAGGTTTATAACAAAGTCAGCGTCAAGCACGGGGTTTATTATTTCAAGCTGTTTAAGCACCCTTGCATCCTTAAAAGATACAATTGAAAATGAAGTATCCAGGTTAAGAGTTACTCCTTTTATTTTTTCCAGAGGTAAAAGCCCGCAGGCCTTATAAAGGTTTTTAAGACCTTTTCTGGTATGGGGTGTGGATACCCCAGGGCTATCAGCAATTATTATGCTGCAATTATCCCCACCGGCTTTTTTTATTGCATGTATGACTGCCTCAATAAAACCGGGATGAGTTGTAACTGCAAGGGAAGGTTCTGTTGGTGATAGAAGATTCGGTTTTAAAAGAATGCGTTTTGCATTTCTTATATGATTTTCCAACCCTCCCATCATTTCAAATATGCCATCCAATGCTTCTTTAAGTTCTGTGGTATCATAGCTGCTGCATCTCTTAACTGCCACAACTATCTTATTTTCATTTCTATCTGTTTTAATTTTTATTTCTTCCATTTACCTGATTTCCGTGCTGTCATTGCATTTTGCTTGATAATAAATATTATTATTTAAAAATAGTAATTAAAATACTATATGACAACTCCATCTGCAATTGCAATGGTTTATATAAAATACCCGATATTGTTCAATCCAACTTAATATAATTAACAGTTGAAAGTTTTGCAGTTATTTAAGTATAATATAATAACCATTATTGATAATGGTATTTTTTAACTTAGTAAGGAGAAAACTAAAACCATGTCGGCGAAAAAGCATTTTACCGCTGAAGAGGCAAAAGCAGTTGGTGAAAAACTCGGTATTGATTGGAGCAAATTTGATGTAGAGCAGTTCAGGATGGGAATGGATGTTGAACTGGAGCACGGAAAAGCTGATGCCGAGACAAATGTCACCAATGATGACCCGCTAATAACTGGTAAGATTGCTCTTGCACACCTGAATGAGTTTCCCGATTATTATGACCGCCTTTATGAACTGGAAGAAGAGGCTGAAGAATTCTGGAATATTAAGGAGTAAAGTTAAGATATAATATTTTTTATCAATTTAATCTTAGTTTTACATAAAATGAGCGCAATTAGTAAAACTGCGCTCATTTTAATTTTAACGGCTCACTGCCTGCCAAGCCTGTCTTTTATTTGCTGTTATTTTTCTTACAGTAAAAACAGTTTTCATAACCCCGGCAGTCAAAACCAGTAAAGCAGGTAAGTAAAACTTATTGAAGCTCCAGTGCCTGTGCATATGCATCAGGCGGAAGCTCGCTTACAAAAGAAACACGCAATATATTATAGAAATCAAAATCTGCAAGATCATTTACGCCGCCATCGGCATGTAAAGCGCCCCTGTACCCGGTAGCGCCAAGCAAACCGAGTACCTCTCCTGAATATTGTCCATGCGGCCATGCCACAAATATGCAGGGCTTGCCTGTATTTATTTCAATATCACTTTTAGACTGGGCCAGCTCCATGCGTGCATCTTCTACTGGTATATTGCTTATTATTCTATGGCTCCATGTGTGAGACTGGAACTCGCACCCGTATTTGCTCATTACCCTGACCTCGGGCCATATAAGCATTGCCCTTTGAGGTACTCTATTATCCCCATAATCAAAGTCATTGAGGCGCCTGGCAGCTTCCTTGTCTCCTATCATGCTTGTTATAAGAAAGACCGTCATTTTATAACCGTATTTCTTAAGGATAGGAAATGCGTTGGTGTACATGCTCTGGTATCCGTCATCGGAGGTTATAATAACAGGTTTTGCGGGCAGCGGTTTGCCCTTATCAAAATGGTTTGCCAGGTCAAGCAGAGTAATGGTCTGGTAGCCATATGACTTAAGTGCCCCGCAAAGGTAATCAAAGGCTCCATTGCTTATTTCATACCTGCCGGATGGCGAAGGCTCAATGCCATGAAGTAAAATAACCGGCAGCTTACCGGTTGTTATCTGTATTGTGGGCATAGATGCTCCAGGGTCAAGTTTTCCTGCAATTATGCCGTATGTTGTGCAAAGTTTTTTAAACTCATCAGAATTAACAAAGCCTGCAAGCACAAACTGCCTGGAATACCCGGATTTTAAAAGTCCCAGCCAGCTTGAAAAACCGCCTCCATCGGGTTCCCTGTTAAAAAATGCCCGGTATAGTATAGTAACAAAATCTTCATTTGAAGTATTTTTTGCCATAAATTCCTGGCTGAATATAAAACCTTCGGCTACTTTGGCGCCGGTGGTCTTTTTTGCAAGCAACTGGTCCACCCATGCCTTTAATCCTGCTTCATCTGGTGACCTGTCAAGGCAAAGCTGGTAGAACCTGGTTACAAATTCCGTTACCTGCGACCTTGAGTCAGCAAAAAGTGAATTGCTGCCCAGTGTAAAAACTACTGAAAATACAACCGCACAGACCAGCAGATAAATTATTATCTTTTTGGTTTTTGTCTTTTTTGCTAATACCCTTGTCAACTTTTCTCCTTTAAAAAATTTTTTAATATATCTTTTTAATTTTTGCCGTATTAAAACCTTTTATTTAATAAGTGTATATTTTATAAACAAAATTTATTTTTAACCATAGTTTCAATAATATGTTTCTATTTTCCAAGCTGCCTGATTTTATCTATTGTGATTTCTCTGTAATCATTGATAACAATATCTGCCATTTCAAGTTCTTTAGCCGAATATGTATTTACAATTGCGATGCATTTCATGCCGGCGCCTTTTGCCGCAGTAAGGCCGACTATTGAATCTTCAAATACTACGCATTCCTGCGGACTGAAACCAAAAATTGATGCACCCTTAAGGTAGATCTCCGGATGAGGTTTGACGTTTCTTATGTGGTTTCTTGCAAGCTTGATATCAAAATATTTATTAAAACCAAGTTTTTCGAATATAATATCGACTTCCCTTACCCTGCTGTTTGTTGCAAGCCCAACCCTGAAATTTTTTTTCACCTGCTCAAGGAGCCCATAGATATGCGGCATTGCAACGGCTTCTTTCCGCAGTGTCCTTACATATCTTTCCTTTAAGGTATCCTTGGTATTCTGGTTGTAAGCCATACCCCTGCTTTCATATATTTTCCTGACCGAATGCTTCCATGTGAGGCCGTAAAGCAGCTTCTCTTCTTCAGGAGTTAAAAAAATGCCCCTTTTTGCCATAAATTCCCTGGTTACCTTCCAGACGATCTTTTCACTATCAGCGATTGTACCGTCCATGTCAAAAAAAACGCCTTTAATCATTATTTTCCTTTTCTCAATTTAACTTCTTTTTTTACATGTATCAGTTTTTCTTCATACCTTCATAAATAAATCCGGCAATGCTGCAGATTTATTTTAAATTATATTAAAAATAAATATTTTATATACATAAATATTGAAATTTAATAAGTTTTTAAAGTTTTTGTAACAATTAATTAATATTTAATATATAATAATTAATAAGATTTTTAAAATTAAAATAATTATATATATAAAAAGTAAATTTATATATATTTGACTATTCTTGTGTTTTTTATAATTTTAAGTTTATGAGAAGATTTACATTATTTAAATCTTACATAAATCTTCCTAGAAATGTATACATACTATTCTTTGCTGACATAATAAACTCTGCAGGTAGTTTTGTTTACCCGTTTCTTGCAATGTTTCTTGCCATTAAACTTGGATACAGCGAGTATGTTTCAGGGCTTTTCCTTACAATTGTTATTGTGGCAGAGGGCCTTGGCAAGCTTCTGGGAGGAAAGCTTGCTGACTGGATAGGCAGGAAAATAGTAATAATAGTGTTGAGCGTTTTTGGTGCAGCAATCTATATAATAATTGCCTTCATTAGTGAATCCATGCTCATTCCCTATCTCATTATTCTCGCAGGTTTTCTTAAATCAGGAGCATTTCCTGCTATTAACGCACTTATAATTGATTCCACAAACAAGGGCAACCGCAATGATGCATTTTCCCTGCTTTACCTTGGGCACAATATCGGTTTTGCAGTAGGGCCGCTTGCAGCAGGGTTTTTGTTTGTAAATTACATAAACCTTATTTTTTTGATTGACGCGCTCACTACGCTTGCTGCGCTCATACCGATTGCCTTCTTTGTCAAAGAAACTCTTCATATAAAAACAGATTTTTATCCTGATAATGGCACCTTAAATGAAAGTGAGAAAGCTGAAACAGGAAATGTTATTAAAATATTTTTCAGAAGGCCCATACTGTATGGTTTTGCATTTATTTCAATAATATTTTCATTTGTTTATTCACAGGCATCTTTTTCTCTTCCGCTTTACCTGGAGGACCTTTTCAGCACAAAGGGTGCGAAATTTTTTGGTACGCTTATGACCGTGAATGCAGTAATAGTTATTATAATGACAATATTTTTGATTGCTGCCATGAAAAAGCTTAACCCTATTATCAGCATAGGTTTTGCCGGCATATTATTTGCAGCCGGTTTCGGGGTGCTTTATTATTCAAGGTTTTTTTACCTGTTTATAATTTCAACAATAATATGGACATTCGGGGAAATCATAAATTCAGTAAGCTCAAATGTGTTTGTGGCAAATTATTCACCAATGACACACAGGGGCAGGTTTAATGCAATAATATCTTTTATAAGCGGGGCAGGTTTTGCAGTCGGTCCTGTTTTGACAGGGATATTTGTCAGGTACCGGGGCATGAAAAATGTCTGGCCCCTTACATTTTATCTTTCACTTTTTGCAGCTATAATGATGGGTGTGCTTTTTCTGGTAGAGAAAAAAACCCTGACCCAAAAAAACCTTAACAGTGGAGTAAAAAATGGCAAATAAAAAATATTTCAGCAAATGCTTTTATATGATTCTCAGTATAAGCATTTTATTTACTTTTATTGCAGCTTTCTGTGGTTGCTCGTGCCCATTGCAGAAAACCGCTCCTGCTATTGAGATTGAAGAGGGCAAAGTAAATAATATAAGTGTTGATAAGGCTTATGAGCTTATAGAAGGAAATGATGGCACCTATTTCATACTTGATGTACGTTCCCCTGAAGAGTATAAAGAGAGCCACATTGAAGGTTCAGTGCTCATACCTGTTAATGAACTGGAAGGAAGGCTGGCTGAAGTTCCAAAGGACAAGGTTATAATTGTATACTGCAGGTCAGGAAACAGGAGCCTGACGGCGTCTAACATTCTTGTGGAAAATGGGTTTAAAGCAGTAATTAATGTGGAGGGCGGCATTACTGCATGGATAAACAAGGGATATCCTGTAATATCAGGCTGATTTCTCCTGCCTGCCCCTGACAAGAGATACTATTACTGCTGCAGAAGCTAAAACACCTGCAAATATAAATGCTGACTGGACGGCACCTGGATAAGCAATGTCTGTAATGGCATCACTGGCGGTTCCCCGGGCTTTTAGGGCAGCCATTAAATATTTTAACCTCGAACTGAATATTGACCCGGCAAATGCTGCGCCAAGTACCATGCCGAGGTTTCTCATAGTAGCAAGCATCGAAGATGCAATGCCTCTATATTGAGGTGCGACTGACCCCATGATTGCGCTGTTGTTTGGCGTCTGGAAAATACCTATTCCCAGGCCGCATACTGCAAGATAAAATATTATGAGCCACACAGGTGTATCAGCCTTTAAAGTGCCAAGAAGAAACAAACCTGCCGATGCCACTGCCATCCCTGCAGAACTAAGATATCTTGTGTCGGTCCTGTCAGAAATATATCCTGCAACAGGTGCTATAAGCATAACAACGGCAGGACCTGCGATCATTATCAGTCCGGCTTCTGATGATTCCATACCCCTGAACTGTATGAGATAGAATGGAATAATTATTGAAATTGCAAACTGTGCCACAAAATTAAAAAGCAGTGCAATATTGCTCAGTGTAAACAGCCTGTTTTTAAAAAGTTCCAGGTCAAGCATCGGAAAAGGGGATTTCTTTTCAATGAAAACAAAGAGTACAAATAAACCTGCACCGGCTGCAATTGAAGAAATAATAAAAGGATTTGTCCAGCCGAATTTGTCTGCCAGGCTGAGGGGTATTATTATTGCAAGCAGTGATATAAAAAGCGTGACTGCCCCGGCAAAATCAAAAGGCATCTTTTTTTGTCCCTTTGTCACAGGAAGGATTTTTATTGACCAGATAAGTGCGGCAATGCCCACCGGCACATTGATGTAAAAAATGCTCTGCCAGCCAAAATAAGATGTCAGAAGGCCCCCAAGGACCGGTCCTGCTATAAGCGCAACAGATACTGAAACAGCTATGGCACCGAGTGCCTTGCCCCTGTCTTTTGCAGGCGAATTAATGGTTATGATTGCTGGTCCAAGCGACATCAGCATCCCTGCACCTGCCGCCTGTATTATCCTGGAAGCCACAAGTAATATTATTCCCGGAGAAAGCGCACAAAACAGGGAACCGGCCGTAAAAATTATAAGCCCTGTAATATATATTTTCTTATGGCCGTAAATATCACCCAGCCTGCCAAATGTCAGCAGCAGGCTCGTTATTATTATAAGGTAGGAAAAAACCACCCATTCTACAGTTGTCAGTGTTACACTGAAGTAATTGCTTATTACAGGAAGTGATATATTGACAATGCTGGAATCGAGTGCGCTCATAAAAGTCCCGATTGCGACAGCAAAAATCACCTGCAGCGAATGTCTTTTACTGAAACTCTGCTCTTCCAAATTATAAAAAACTCCTTTTATGGCAAATTTTTCCTTAAATATTTTTCACCACAAGAATATATAATAATTCAATAAAATAATAAACTTGGTATAATATTGTTAAATATTATTATTAAGTTTTAAGGATGGAGATAAGGATGAATACGGCAGCAGGTAATGATAACGGCAGGAAAAGCCTTGGCAACAGGATAATTATTTTTGGCCTGGTCCTGGGCCTTTGCCTTATAATTGCTGCAGGCCTTGCATCATTTACTTTTTTCTATGTAAGGACCAAGGGCGACACCCTTGCTGTTACCGGCTCAGTCAAGCAGGTAGTTGTTTCTGATCTTGCAAAATGGACAGGTGCCTTCCAGCGCAACATACCTCAGGAGGAACTTAAGTCAGGGTATGCCCGGATGAAACAGGATGAGGCACTGATTATACAGTTTTTTAAGGAGTACGGCTTTTCGGAGTCAGATGTTATTATTTCTCCGGTTTTCATGGAGGCCCCTTTCCAGTATGACCCGAATGCTCCCAAAGAGTATATCCTGAGGCAGAATGTCCAGATACAGTCAAAGGATGTAAATAAAATAACTGAGATGACAAAAAACACCCAGATACTTATTGACAGGGGGGTCATATACTCGACATATTCACTGGAATATTATTATACAAAGCTTCCTGAGATCAGGATAGCGCTTCTAAAAGATGCTGTTGAAGATGCTAAGTCAAGGGCCCAGAAAATTGCAGAAAGCACAGGACTTAAAGTAGGCACTATCAAGTCAGCCAATGCAGGTGTGGTACAGGTCCTTCAGGTAAATTCCACTGATATTTCAGATTATGGAGCATACGATACAAGCACTATAGAAAAAGAAGTAATGGTGACAGTAACCGCAATTTTTAACCTTGAATAGTATCCCGGTTTTTGCTGTCTTTTACAAGTTTAAGGTCATCTTCTTTTCTGACATCATAGGACCTTCCTTTCCATAAAATGCCATGTGCGCTTTTGCTTTTCAGCATTGAATGGATGGATATTAAAAGCAGATATATCACCGATAACGGAAAAAGGAAAATATCTGAAAACCTGTTTTTAAATCTTATTGTCTGCATTATTTTTAAAGCAGTAATAATAAGTACCTGAAGTATCAAAAGGTTAGTTATCATATGGGGCCAGCCGAAATAAAGTATAGAAAGCGGCAGGATTGCAAACGGGCAAAGGTAAACTGCAAAAACTGTTATTGTGACAATAGACTGAAGTATTAAATTATAATCAAAAACTGCTGATAAAACTTTGGAATATCCTCCTACTACCTCTCTTAAGTTCTTATACATCCTGCAGTAAAAATTATTTTTTCCGTCAAAAACCATGAATTTAAATCCGTGCCGCTTAACCTGTTTTGATATATGTATATCGTCAAGGATTTCTTTTTTTATAGCTTCGTGTCCGCCGATTTCTTCATATACTTCTCTTTTAAACAACAAAAACTGGCCTATGGCAGTGCAAAAAAGAGGATTTTTCGAGTGTCTTATCAGGATAAAAGGCATAAAAGAAAGAAGGAAATAGTTTGCAAAATGCACCATCATCCTCTCATGAATAGTAACAGTTATCTGCCTTGCAAAAACTGATATGGCATCCAGACCATTTGCAAGAATTGCTCCCATGGCAGACGATACAGAGCTTTTAAAATGAAGGGTATCAGCATCAGTAAACAATAAATAACTGCCTTTTGCCTGTTTTGAAAGCTGGAAACATGCATAACTTTTTCCAAGCCACCCATCCGGGAGCGGTTTACCATCTATAATCTTTATATTATTGTATTTTGATGCTACTTCTTTTGCTACCTGTGCAGTTTTGTCTGTAGAGTTGTCATTTAGTACAAGTATCTCAAAATTGGGATAATCCTGTCTTGCAAGTGAGCGCAGGCACCTTCCAATATTCTTCTCCTCATTTCTTGCAGGGATAAGTATGGAAACAAAAGGCCTGCTAAAACCAGTATAATCTGATATGTGGTAGCTTGAGGTATCTTTAAATAAGTAAAGATTCAGAAGAAAATTGGCAAGTATTAATAATAATGCACATGCAATAATATAATTATATAGAAGCAGGACGTCCATGTTTGACTTAGCTCCTTACAATTCTTTTTACATTTTAATTATAACACTTTGACCAGATTTATTCATTTTCCATTTCTTTAAGTTGCAACAGAAACAATAAATGCAAATATATTTGTGTTGCAATTTGTGGAAATGGTTATTAAAATAACCTTTTATTTTTTAAAAACTTTGTAACAACTTATTTGTCTGGAGGTCTCATTGGAAAATAATGATAAGGTTATTAATATCGATGACTTTACGCCTGCAGAAATGGCAAAAAAAGTTGAGGCCGCAAGTATAAGGAAAGCCAACCTTAATTTCATGAGTCTTGTTGCGCTGTCTGTATTGGCCGGGGTCTTTATAGCCTTTGGTTGTGAGTTTTATACTTTAGCTATTTTTGACTCTAATTTGCCTTTAGGACTTACAAGATTAATAGGTGGAATTACTTTTTCTGTAGGTCTTATACTGGTAATTGTTGCAGGTGCCGAACTTTTTACAGGAAACAACCTTATTATAATGGGTGTTGTTTCCAGGACAGTATCATTCAAACAACTTCTAAAAAACTGGTCAGTCAGTTATATAGGAAATTTTTTTGGGTCCATTTTACTTGTATTTGTGATGTTTCTGACTAATCAGTGGAAATTAAAGGAAGGCCTTCTTGGTGCAAATGCAGTACTGATAGCTGCAAACAAAGTAAACCTTACATTTCTCGAAGGTTTTACAAGGGGTATGTTATGTAATGCTCTTGTTTGCCTGGCAGTCTGGCTTTGCTTTTCTGCAAGGACAGTTGTCAGCAAAATTGCTGCGATAATTTTCCCGATAACTGCATTTGTTGCATCAGGTTTTGAGCACAGTATTGCAAATATGTATTTTATTCCTTATGGAATGCTTCTGAAAAATAATCCGAAAGTGATGGATGCTCTTTTAAAGCTATCACCAAATATAGATCTCTCCAACCTTAATATCCTGGGTTTTCTTGGAAACCTTCTATCAGTCACAATAGGTAATATTATTGGAGGAGCTTTTGTTGTCGGGTTATCTTACTGGTTCATTATTGTTCGTCCTGAAAGACACAAACTTAAAGAAAAAGAATAA
>CAZGTW010000037.1:10295-13000 GCA_964528815.1 uncultured Actinomycetota bacterium
TTAAAAAAATATGGCAATGTTACCTGATATAAAATAAAATTTTAGTAATTTATTTGTTTTTTGCAAAAAAAAGGGGGTATCAGATGTCCGGAGAAAATCCGAAGAGCCCGTCAGAATCATTTGCCGATATGATGAAGAACTTTGGCAGCGCCATTGCTGAAATATTTAATGATCCGGCGCTTAAGGAAAAAGCAAAGGATTTTGGGGAAAGTGCCTCACAGTCTGCAAAAGCATTTGCCGGCAGATTCAAAGATGAAGAAGTAAAAAGCAAGTTCCGTGACCTTGGTGCTGCAGCAAAGAATTTCGGTGAAAGCGTGACTGATTATTTCAAAGATGATAAGGCAAAAAGCCAGGAACAGACATCCGGCAGCCAGTCCTCAAACCAGCCTTCAGGAAGCGGAGCTGATGATAAACAGGATTCAGACACTGGAACCGGACCGGACAATATGTCACAGGATACGGGCGGTGAGCCTAAAAAAAAACAGGACAATAAAGCACCTGAGGGAGCAGGGCAGCAAACAGCAGTCCAGGATTCCGGAAATCTATGTAAAGAATCAAAAGCAGATAAGAGGTTTGATGAATCCAGGGCAAGAAATGCAAGGATTGCAGGTTATGGTTTTGCAATAGCCTGGAGCATTATACTTATTATATTCTTTAATTTCTTTAACCAGTACATAGCATATTATGAATATAATGCCGCATCAGCAAGCTGGAACTTTACTCCATTTATAACACCGGGATTTGATACATGGCTGCCGATATTTAATGCAGCCACTATAATCGCAATAATTGGAAATATAATACTTATTGTAAATGACAGTTTCTATTTTGATAATATAACAAATATAGTAATGCACATATTCGGCATTGTCTCGGTTTCGACCCTGCTTTCTCTCTTCCCGTTTGATTTCAGTGTCATACCTGATGCAAATCTTAACCAGGTGCTTTTTCCTGTGCTCAGGATAGTATTTATTTTCATACTGGTCGGGCTTTCTATCGGGATATTGGTAAGATTTATCAGGATAATACTTAAAATAGCAAGGACATCATAAAAATGAAACAGAACTTAAAAAAATTCACAATATTGCATTCAAATGACATACACGGGGACTTCCTGGCGGAAGTCAAGGAAGGCAAGGGCAAGCTCATAGGCGGCTTGTCTCTTCTTTCAGGGTATATAAACAGGGTAAGAAAAGAAGAAAAAAATGTCCTGTACCTGATTTCCGGAGACATGGTCCAGGGTTCTCTTATAGACCTGGAATTCAAGGGAGTATCAACAATAGAGATAATGAACTATCTTGCACCTGATATAGTGTCAGTCGGAAACCATGAACTTGATTACGGGCTGCCTCACTTGCTGTTTCTTGAAAAGATTGCAAATTTTCCTATTGTAAATGCAAATCTGTATATAAAGAAATACAATAAAAGGCTGATGAGCCCTTACAAGATAATCAGAAAGGCGGGTTTTGATATCCTTTTTACAGGAATAATCACTGAAAAAGTCCTGGACTCCCTGAAGCAGGACAGCCTTGTCGGCAGCTTTATTTCACTGGAGGATGCAAGCTGTGAAGTCGGAAAAATCACGAATGCCTATAAAAATGACGACATCGACCTGACAATATTGCTTACCCACATAGGCTTTGATTCCGATATAGAGCTTGCAAAAATGCTTGACCCTGCATGGGGAGTTGACATGATAATCGGGGGGCATTCGCATACCATACTTGAAAAACCGTATGAGGTTAATAATATTCTGATATCCCAGGCCGGGACAGGAACGGATCAGGTGGGAAGATATGATATAGTTGTTGACGATGATTCAAACAGCATTCTGGAATACAGATGGCAACTGGTACAGATAGATGAAAATATTGCCGAGCCTGATGGCGAACTTCAGGCCTATATAGATTCCTTCAGCAAAGAAGTCGACAGGAAATATAATACGATAATTACAAAGCTGGCAAAAAAACATACACATCCACTTAGGGAAATCGAGACCTCCCTTGGCAATTTATTTGCTGATGCTTTTGCAAAGCTTTCACAGAGTGATGTTATGCTTGTAGGAAGCGGCTCGATAAGGGTAAAAGAGCTGGGGCCCCTGGTGACTTTAAAGGACTTCAGGAGCTGTTTTCCTTATGATGACTCACTTAACAGGTTTACTGTAAATGGCGCAAAACTTAAAAAGATATTTGCGCATTTTATGAGAAAAGATAACCGCAATGGTGAAGGCGAATGCTACCAGGTAAACAGAAATGTCAGGGCAACTTATAATGACGTATCCGGCATACTTGAAAAACTTGAAATAAGCGGAGAGCCTGTTGATGAGCAGAAGCTCTATACTATATGTATGCAGGGATATCATTTTAATAACTGTTCAACATATCTTAACATCACAAACTCAGAACTGATTGAAAATGAAAACCATAAAGTGGTATCGACATCGGCACAGGAGGTGCTGGAAGAGTACCTGAGGGATAACCAGAACTTAAACAATGATGTAGAGGGAAGGCTGTTATATATCTGAACCCTTACAGTTAATCATATTTTATTTTATATTCATCTTTTTAAAACGCCGGAGAAGGTTAAAGGTCCCCGGCGTTTTTTATTATCTGCCTTAATGGCAGATTTACATGCTAAAAATTTTTAAAAAAATCACTTTTTTCTAAAGTTCCAATGATATCTATACGATATAATATGTATAATTG
>CAZGTW010000038.1:0-12887 GCA_964528815.1 uncultured Actinomycetota bacterium
TTTTCCTGAAGCTGTCCACCCGGACATAGCGTATTTATGCCCGGCTCATCTTTTATCTCATTTATTATTTCAAGGCTGTTTGTTATGACAGTCAGCCCCGTTTTTGTTGCAAGTTTCTTTGCAAACGCCAGTGCGGTTGTGGAGCTGTCCAGGAATATGCTGTCGCCATCAGAAATCAGTTTTAGCGCCTTTTCGCCAATGATATTTTTCTCTGTGGCATTCATCTGCCTGCGCAGGTCGATAGATATCTCTGTTGTGGGTTTTTTAAACGTAACTGCCCCGCCATAAACTCTCTTGAGAAGGCCCTGTTGTTCCAGTGATGCAAGGTCTCGCAGTATGGTCATTTCTGAAACATTGAACATGTTTGAAAGGTCAGAGGTCTTGACTCCGCCATTTTCTCCCACTACTTCGACTATTTTCAATTGTCTTTCCACTGAAAGCATATTTGTTTGAAAATGTTTAACTTTGTTTGATATTTTTATTTTATGTGATATTACTTGATTAGTCAATATGCATTCTCCAGGCGAATATTTCTGCATCCATTTGTTTAAGCTCAGGCGATATTAAGGGCCTGAAATCCATCCGGGCAATAACCTGTTTTCCAGGACCTATCCCCGGAGATATTTTCATAAGTATTGCATATCTGAACTTATATTTTACAAGGGAAAGCAATTTATTTAAGCAAGAATGTCTTGCCTAACTTGTAACCAGCCTGTATGTTTCCCTGGCAATCATAAGTTCCTCGTCAAGCCTTGCAACAAAAACCTTAACCCTGGAATCGGATGTATTTATCAGCCCCTCGCCTGCTATGGATCTGTTCTTAACTTCGTCAACCTTTATTCCAAGATAATCCATATCGCTGAGTATCTCAACGCGCAGGTCGGGTGAATTTTCACCGATGCCTCCACCAAAAATGATTGCATCAATACCGTTCATAACGGCTGCATACATTCCTATATATTTCTTAATCCTGTAGACAAAGCAGTTCATTGCCCTTATGCAGTCGGGGTCCTTTTCACTATAGCCTTTGTTCAGTTTCCTGAAATCGCTGTACTTGCGAGAAAGTCCAAGAAAACCTGATTTTTTATTAATTAAGTCATCTGCCTGGCCGGGGGTAATGTTTTCCTTTTTCATGATAAAAGGTATTATTGCCGGGTCAATATCGCCGCACCTTGTAGACATTATGAGGCCTTCGGTCGGCGTAAAGCCCATTGAAGTGTCAATTGATTTGCCGTTATAAACTGCAGAAATGGAAGCGCCACCGCCAAGCATTATAGCAACTATTTTTAACTCCTGCGGCTTTTTATCAATAAACTCTGCAAGCCTTGCCATCATGCTGCTGTAGGCTATGCCGTGGAAGCCGTATTTTCTTATCCTGTACTTTTCATAATATTCATAAGGCAGGCCATAAAGGTAGGCGTGCTCCGGCAGGTCCTTGTGGAATATATTATCAAAAATCGCTATATGGGGGATATCTGTAAAAATCTCCTTGCAAACTTCAATTCCCAGGAGGTTTGGCGGATTATGCAGAGGTGCAAGCTCAAGGCTCTGCCTTATAATTTCAATCATTTTGCTGTCAATTATGGAATGCGCGCTTGTCCTGTCTCCGACATTTACTACTCTGTGGCCGACTGCCCTTATATCATTTTTATCTTTTATCGCCCCGACTTCTTTTGAGGAAAGTTTGTTTAACACAAGTTCAAGCCCTGCCCGGTGGTCGGGTATGTGATATGGTGTTTCTTTCTCGGAATAACCGTCAGTTTTAAGTGATAATATGGAACTTGGAAGGCCGATGTTTTCTATCTTGCCTTCTGCAGCAACAGACTCTTGCGGCATCTCATACAGCTTGAATTTAATGGATGTGGAGCCACAGTTAATTGTCAGTAAATACATTTTTCCCCTTCATTCTAATTTTTTTATAACCGGAACTTATATGCCGGCATGATAATATTATTTTATATTATAATTCTATTATAATTTTTTTATTTAAACACTATGTCCAGATCTTCATGGGGCCTTGGAATAACATGGACCGCAAAAAGGTCGCCCACTCTTTTTGCAGCTGCTGCGCCGGCGTCAACAGCAGCTTTAACTGCTGCGACTTCTCCCTTTACGACTACGGTCATGTAACCCCCGCCAATTCGCTGCCTGCCAATCAGGTGGACCTCAGCAGCTTTCAGCATCTGGTCCGCTGCTTCTATCATTGCAATAAGTCCTTTTGTTTCAATAAGTCCTATGGCTTGCTCCATAAATATCCTCTCTGTATAACTGGTATAACTGGCGCTTTACCGGGCCAGCTAACAATTTTAAATTAGAACGTGCCTATTTACAATTGCCTATTATAAAGTAATTATACAAATGCCGGCGGACCGGGTAAAACCTGGTGACATCTGCCGGCCAAACCCGCATATTTATCCTGCTGTAGGAACCTTTCTATACATAAAATGCAGGAGGATTCCTTTTACAACAATTATTATTAAAATGCCGAGTGTCAGGATCAGCATTAAAAAAAATGTCTTTTCGCTGGCATCAAACCAGCTCCTGAACAGGTACAGCACCACCGGGAAAATTATAATTGCAAAAAGCGACCCGATTACATTGGGGTTTACTTTATGTTTTTTTCCAAGCGTGTATTTATATGTAAAGCTTACAGCAAGGCCTGCGGCAAGAACAATTAAAAACTGAATCGGGATAAGCGCTGCGCTTATTCCCATAGCAGTGGCGACTCCGCCGCCTCCCCTGAACTTAAAAAAAACGGGCCAGTTATGGCCCACAAGTACGGCAAGTGATGCGATTACTATGGTTAACATATCAAGGCCAATCGCTATGCCTATAAGCGGTATGGCAGCACCCTTTCCGCAATCAAATAAAAAAACAGGTATGGCAGCTTTGACCCCATACTGGCGCCCTGCCCCGGCTGTACCCGGACGGTCAACTACCCCGAACCCTTTTTTGCCGAGGATCCTGGCAATAACATAGCCAAATACTACTGAGCCAAGCAGATAACCTGCTATTACAAAAAAGATCCTGAAGTATATATTATCAACCATGATATTATTTGTCCTGACTTTTTAAATATTAATAAGGTGCTACATTTTTTATTTTATTGCATTTTTGCAAGTTTTACTGATATTTAATGCCATTATACCTGCAGCAGGCAGATGGCACAATTTTTTTTCTTATGTTTTTTATAAATTGTTAAATAATAATTATTTTAATACAATTGGAAATACAGCAAATGCACTGCACACTTGCTGCGGACCATTAAAGTTTACTGAGTCGATAAATAATTTTTCTGGCTCATTAAATATTATTAAAATATTTCTTAATGAAAGGAAGAATCAATGGACGTAAAGCTTCTTTACCAGCCCTCCTACACAATGGCAAATGTAACCCTTTCCCCGGGCGAAGAGATACGCGCAGAATCCGGCGCAATGGTATCTATGACTGAAGGAATTGTTATGGAGACCAAAATGCAGGGCGGGTTATTCAAAGCGCTCGGCAGGTCATTTTTAGGCGGTGAATCATTTTTCCAGAATACTTTTAAAGCAACTTCTGCCGGAGGTGAAATAAACCTGGCTTCTGCTCTTCCCGGCGACATGTTTGTTTTAAATCTTGACCGTTCCATGCTTGTCCAGTCTGGTTCCTATGTCGCAAGTGAAAGCAGTATAGAAATTGATACAAAATTCGGCGGGGCAAAAACTTTTTTTGCTTCAGAAGGTCTATTTCTTTTAAAGGCAAGTGGCAGCGGCAAGCTCCTGCTTTCAAGTTTCGGGGCAATCCACGAAGTCATACTTGCAGCGGGACAGAAATATGTTGTCGATACCGGACATTTTGTAGCTTTTGATGAAGGTATAGGGTTTAATGTCCGCAGGGTCGGAGGAATCAAGTCAACGCTTTTCAGCGGTGAAGGGCTTGTCGTCGACATTACCGGCCCGGGAAGGGTTCTTATCCAGTCAAGGTCGACTGATTCCTTCCTTGGATGGCTGATACCCAAACTGCCAAAGAATCAGTAGCCATTACAGGTCCTGGTCAAGCTGCCGGATAGAAAATAAATAGTTAAAATTCGATAAAAGAAAGGGTCGGGCAGATGGTAAATATCCTCAAAGATGCAGGTTTTATAATTGCAGCCTTTCTGGTCGGAGCAATACCTTTTTGCTTTGTGCTTGGCAAAATAGTCAGCGGCAAGAGGCTCACGGAAATAGGCGATAAAAATCCCGGCGGATGGAATCTTGTTTTTAATGTTTCAAAGTTCTGGGGTTTTATTGGAATAGCTCTTGACATGGCAAAGGGTTATTTTGCCTATTTTGTGGCGTTAAGGTTTGCCGGACCTTTTACATTAGAGCTTCTTGGGGCAGATTATAATACGGCTATAGCGATACTTGCAGGTTGCGCATCAGTAGCCGGCCATAATTACACCCCCTATATGAAGTTTAAGGGTGGAAAAGGGATAGCCACCTGGGGAGGCTTTATGATTGCGGCATCTCCATGGACCATCTTTCCTGCTGCAGCAGGACTGCTGTCAGGGTTATTTATTGCAAGGAATATGATATGGTCAATAATGCTGGGTATAGCATTTTCCGGTATTTTCCTTTTTATATTCAGGGGAACACCTGTTTTTCTCTTAACGATACTGCTTTTATATGCAATAATGCTGCCAAGACAGGTAAACAGAAATTACAGCCTTGGATTAAATTTCAAATTCAGGAAAGAAGCCACTCTTGGCGACCTTTTCAAGCCGAAAATAAGATAGCGATATTTTGATTGGTCAGATCCGATAAAGATAATCTTGTGGAAAGATTTTTTGAAACAGGTCAGTTCTGGCTCTGCTTTTCAAAAATGTCATCAACCAGCTCAAGTTCGTCATCTTCTACTGAATCTATATTATATGTCCTGCCCTTCCAGTAAACACCTTTGCCGAGCCTTGCAGTAAAATAGGAGCGGGCCGCATAAAAAAGCATATAACATACTGAAACAGGCATAAGCAGGCTGTCCAGTATTCTTAATTTAAACCGCATCGCCAGGATTATTTTTATAAGCAGCACAATAAATATCTGTATTATTATATGTGTCAGTATGTGCCCGGACCACGCAAAGATTACAATTCCAAGCGGCAGCATTAAGAATGGGAAAACGAAGAGTATCGAAAATGCTGTCATTGCAACAGCTTCCATGGCCACGTTGTAATCAAAGGCTGCATATATGACTTTGGAAAAACCCGTGCTCACTTCATCAAGGTTTGTATACATCCTGCAGTAAACATTGTCACTTCCATCAAAAATCATGTATCTGCATCCGGCTTTTTTTATCTGCTTTGAAATATGTATGTCTTCCAGTATCTCGCTTTTAACCGACTCATGCCCACCCATTTTTTCATATGCCTGCTTTGAAAACATGAAGAACTGGCCTATACCGGTAGAAAATAAGGGGCTCTTAGTCTTTTTTAATAAAAACAGAGGGACAAAGGATATGATTGCAAAAATTATAAAGGGCACGGTCATACGCTCATGGAAAGTCACTGTTATCTGCTTCGGGTAAACTGAAAGCCCGTCAAGGCTGTTTGCAACCATTGCTGCAAATGATTTTGAAACTGTGTTTTTGTAATGGAGAGTATCTGCATCAGTAAAAATATAGTACTGGCCCTTTGCTGCCTGTGAAAGCTGGTGGCATGCCCAGCACTTGCCCATCCAGCCCTTTTTTAAAGGCTGGCCGCTAATAAGTTTTACCCTCGGGTCCTTCTTAATAAGCTCATTTACTATGGATGCCGTCGAGTCGCTTGAATTATCATCAAGAACTATTATCTCGAGGTTTTTATAGTCCTGCTTCATAAATGAAGAGACGCATCTGCGGATGTTTTTTTCTTCATTTCTTGCAGGAATCAGAACAGATATTAAAACCTGGTCAGCAAGAATTTTGTCAGGAAGCGTAAATCTTTTAATATTTTTAAACAGCGAAATATTTATAAGGAAATTAATAAGTATGAAAGCAAGTATGCCTGTTATTATATATTGGTAAATAAGCATGATTTGTTCTTATTATTTGATAACAACTATTATTTAACAGACGATAAACAAAAATTAATGTTTATGATTTTTTATGTTTTCTTTTACTTTTAAATACTTTTTATGCTTTCATGTAAAAAGCTTTGCCTGGCTTCACTTTAAAGCAGCTTATATATCAGTCCTTTTGCTGCAGCAAAGTCCGGCCGGTTTTTACTCAAGTTTTGCTTCTGTCTTTTTTAAAAATTCTTCAAGCTTTATTACATACCTTGAATGGGTCCCTTCACCTATTTTTTCCATGCTGTCATAGGCAGTTATTTTAAATTTTAATTTGAAACCATCTATTTCAATTAACTCTGCTTCTGCCCTTACATCCAAACCGACAGGAGTTGCGGCAAGATGCCTTATTTCGACTTTTGTGCCGACAGATGCATATCCTGCAGGTAATTTATCATCAACACAATTTATGGCCGCTTTTTCCATAAGTCCGACCATTGCAGGGGTGGCATATACTTTAACTGTGCCGCTGCCGAATTTAACTGCCGTATTTTCATTTGTGACTTTGTCTGCAGCCGTGCCTGCCATGCCAACGGATAAATTCAAATCCATAGTTTTATCCTTTCAAAGGTTAATGTTTTTAATCAGCTTAACAGCCATATGCCCTGGACTCACACTTTGAGACTGCGCCGGTCAGTAGGCATAAAGCTTGCCATAAGGCCTGTGGGAATATGGTGATAGTTTAACAAAATCGCTGAAATTTTTGGAGATTATTTTTTCATAATCATAACCGAAGTAATTGCAGAAATTGAGGATATATTCTTTTAGATATTTAATATCATTTTCTTCTACAGGGAGCTTGTGGACCTCTTTGCCCATTTTAAATTCTTCTACATCGCCTTTTACAAAAATTGCCCCCCCATGCATTCCGGTTCCCACATAGTTTCCAACTACCTGTTTTATGCTTGAGGAATAAAACCTTTTATAATAAGAGTTTTCGCTTCCAGTCTCCTGGGCAGCAGCATTTTCATTTAATCCAAGCACAATTATCAGGCCTCCGGCAAGGTATTCGCCCAGGAAATTTCCTGCACATCCGCCAATAACTATTACAGGAAACTTCTCAAGATATGATTTCATGTGAATGCCGCTTCGCCAGCCGACATTACCTTTTACATATATTTCTCCTCCCCGCATCGAATATCCCATGATATCGCCGGCGTCTCCATGTATTATTATCCGGCCCGAATTCATTGTATTGCCTATGCCGTCCTGCCCGTTTCCAAATACCTCTATCTCCGGCCCATCCATAAAAGCGGCCATGTCATTGCCGGGGGTCCCGTATATTTTAATAGAAGCTCTGCCTGAGGTTCCGTCGCCAATATAGCGCTGTCCTATTACATTATTTATTATGATGCTGCAATGGCTATCCTTTTGGCAACCGGCAATAAATTCCTTTACAATGCTGTTAAGATTGCAGTAATGAAGCTCTTTGGCATCAATAATTATTTGCCCTGGCTGTTGAGTTTTGCTTTCCTGTTCCATTTTCAGACCTCTATGCCGTCCCCGACTACAAGATGCTTCCTGTAGCCTGCCGGCAACTGTATTATGCCGAAATCTTCCTTTGCAATATTATCCTTTATGTCAGTTATATCGACCTCATTGCTGATAAGGCCCGCATATATTCCTGCCCTCTCAATTGAGCCTGCAAGTATTGCTCCTACAACTTTATTGTCTTTTACCACAATTTTCCTGTAGATATTTTTCTGGCTGTTGCAGTTTTTATAAGTTTTAATATCCTCGACCTCATTGTCCTGTGCGCTGCTTGACCCTATTGAAATAACTGGCACCCCCAGTATTTCAACGGAGTTCATGAAGAAACCACCCCCGTATTTCTGCCTGCCGCCAGCCATATTTGTACCGGCAACACTTCCCTGCTTTACTGCAAGGGGCCAGATTGCAATATTTTTATTTTTTAACGACAGTTTGTCAAAGCTGTTTATGACATCACCTGCAGCATAAATATCAGCAACTGATGTCTGCATATATTCATCTGCAATTATACCGCCATCAGCCTTTAATATGTCTTTTGCTCTTCCCAGTATTTCTGTGGAAGGCGCCACTCCTGCCGCAATAATCAGGAGATTGCATGGCACTTTTTTTCCGCTTCTTAACTGGTATCCTGTGATTTTTGATGAGTCATCTGTAAATATATTATCTATAGTTGAATTTGTAAGCACATTGCTTCCTGAGTCCTGTATTTTTTCAGTTATAATATCAGACGCTATCTCGTCAAATGATGCAGAAAGAATGCTGGGCGAAAATTCAATTACATTTATCTTAATCCCAAGTTCAAGGAAGGCTTCGGCAGCCTTGAGCCCGATGAGGCCCCCGCCAAGTATTGATGCTGAAGATATTTTATTGTCAGCAATATACTTTTTTACAGATATGGCATCATCAAGGGTTGTTAGTGTAAATACGCCGTTAATCTTTTTAATGCCCGGTTTTTTAATGGATTTTATATCTTTATATGCAGGCATCAAGTCCGAAAGTTCTGATATTTCGCCGCTGCTGTCAGTAACCCTGATTGGAGGTATTGCCGGCCTGCCTCCGTTTGCGATAAGCAGCTTGGAGTAAGAAAAAACAACTTGGCCTTCTTTACCGGTATCTGCACTTACCTCGTGCTTTGCCGGATCTACATCATAGACATCTGCATTGCATATTAGCCTTATATTATTTTCCCTGTAAAAACTGCTGTCTTTAAAAAAAACCCTGTCAAGTTCAAGCATTCCTGCAAGATAATATGTAATAAGCGGTTTTGAATAATTTGAATGGCTCTCATTTGTAAGTACAGTTATGCTGCCTTGACCGTCTATCTTTCTAATGCTTGCAGCTGCTGCAAGTCCTGCAGCAGAATTGCCTATTATAAGGTAGTCTGTCATTATTTTGTCCGTGCTTTTTAAAGTATCACTCATTTTTATCCTCGCAGTATTTAAGTGCCTCATTCGGGCAATTTGCTACACATACAGGCACTTCTTCATCTATGCAAAGGTCGCATTTTGAAGCAGCCCTTTTAGCCTTGATATCTCTTTTTATTACTCCGTAAGGGCACACCATGATGCAGCTCCAGCAGCCCACACACTTTTCCTCGTCACAATTGACAACACCCGTGTTTTCATTTCTGGTCATAGCGCCTGAGATGCAGGCGTCCACACAAGGGGCATCGATGCAATGCCTGCACTGTATTGCAAAAGAATTGCTTCCTATTTCCTCGACCAGCACCCTGGACATCATGTCGCTGGCCTCTTCCTTGAAAGCTTTTATTATCTTTTTGCTCTTTGAGTGCTTTACCTGGCAGTATATTTCGCAGAGCCTGCACCCTATGCAATACTGTTCATTTATCTGTATTCTTTTCATATTACCATGACTCCCCTGCATGCTTGATGCCAAGTATTTTCAGTTCCCTGTCGCTTAAATTAACTCCACGCAAATGTTCCCTGTTTCCCCTGAGGCTCTCGATAGCATTTATGCCTGCGCCGCCCAGCATTTCCTTTATTTCAAGCGACCATGCCCGAAGCAGGCCGGTAAGCCTCTTAAACCCGATTTCAGGATTTAACCTTTTAGTAAGGTACGGGTCCTGTGTAGCAATGCCCCAGTTGCACCTGCCTGTGTAACATTTCTGGCAAAGATGGCATCCAAGCGATACAAGTGCCGCTGTTGCAATATATACGGCATCAGCGCCAAGCGCTATTGCTTTTATTACATCAGAACTTGAGCGAACGCTTCCCGCAACTATTATTGATGCCCTGTGCCTTATTCCTTCTTCACGCAGCCTCTGGTCAACTGCTGTGAGTGCAAGCTCAATCGGTATTCCAACATTATCCCTTATTACCTGCGGCGCTGCACCTGTACCGCCCCTGAACCCGTCAATTGCAATATAGTCGGCACCCGCACGCACTATCCCGCTTGCAATGGGGGCTATATTGTGGACGGCAGAGACCTTTACTCCAACCGGCTTTGTATAATCCGTGGCTTCTTTCAATGCAAAAATAAGCTGAGCAAGGTCCTCTATTGAATAAATATCATGGTGGGGTGCCGGAGATATCGCATCCGTTCCCTCTGGTATCATCCTTGTACTTGAAATATCACCTGTGACTTTTTCCCCTGGAAGGTGCCCGCCAATACCCGGCTTTGCTCCCTGTCCTATCTTTATTTCAACTGCTGCAGCTTTTGCCAGGTATTCCCTGTCAACTCCAAACCTTCCTGATGCCACCTGCACAATAGTGTTGCCTGCATACTGGTAAAGGTCCCTGTGGAGCCCGCCCTCTCCGGTATTATAAAATGTGCCGAATGAAGCGGCTGCTGCTGCCAGTGATTTGCATGCATTAAGGCTTATCGAGCCATAAGACATTGCAGAAAACAGTATTGGCGTTGAGAGTTCGAGCTGTGGCGCAAGTTTTGTCTTTAATACAAAATCACCGTTTTTTTTCTCCATCTCTATTTTATCAGGCTTTCGCCCTATGAAAGTCTTTATTTCCATAGGCTCCCTCAAAGGATCTATTGAGGGATTGGTAACCTGAGCGGCATTAAAAAGCAGATGGTCCCAGTAAACAGTATGGGGCTTATCAGAACCCATGCCTGTAAGTATTACTCCTCCTGAATCTGACTGCTTATATATGTTTTTTAAATGAGCAGCGCTCCAGTTATAGTTTTCTTTAAATTCAGGTTCCTTCTTGCTTATTTTTAATGCCCCTGTGGGGCACAATGATTCGCACCTGTGGCAGCCGACACAATTCTCGGACTTGCTTGATACAGCACTTTCATCTGTATCAAACTGGTGAGAATCATTGGAGCACTGGCGAACGCATACCTCGCAATGGATGCACTTTTCATCATTACGTGTTATTTCAAATTCTGACTGGTCAAGTTTTAATGCCATAAATAAATCACCTTCCGGAGCCAGCCTTTGCTTTTTTGAGCCTGCCGATTACTGGAATGCCGCCTTCAGGGTGCCAGACTGTTTCAGGTTCTGAACAGACTTTTTTTATTGCCGATTCTTCACTTGATACAAAAAGGAAATCCTCTTTTTTTGCCGCCACCATCGGCCGAAGCTTTATCCTGTCATTTAATGCAAACATAAAATCATTGCCCCCGACTATGATGCTGAAGGGTCCGTTTACAAGTGCTCCTCCATACAAAATCCTCAGTGTCTTTGCAAGCTGCCTGTCGCCTTCAGGCATCCTTTCAATCTGTTCCCAGAGAGGAGCCGCCAGAATCATATTTACCAGCTCGAGGTCAATGGAACTTTTCCTGACAAGAAGGTCAAAAAGATATGCAATCACTTCAGTATCTGTTGAAAGAGAACATTTGTAGCCAAAGCTGTCGACAAAACGCTGGTTCCTGCCGTATGAAGAAATCTCTCCGTTATGTACAACTGACCACCCCAGCAGGCCAAAAGGATGCGCCCCTCCCCACCATCCTACGCTGTTTGTGGGAAACCTGCCATGTGATGTCCATAGGTATCCTTTATATTCATCCAGCCTGAAGAAATTGCCTATATCTTCAGGATAGCCCACGCCTTTAAAAATGCCCATGTTTTTACCGCTTGATATGATATATGCCCCTTCAATATCGCTGTTTACTTTCATTACAAAATCAGCAATAAAATTCTCTTCGCTGCCGTCATGGCCAAGCCTGTCTTTTGCAGGGTTGGTGTCCAGAAAACCGTCTGCTGAAATGCCTTCCCTGTATTTTAAAAAATACCTGTATATTATGGGGATATTGCTGATTTGCGGTGTTTTTCTTACCGGTATCTCTTCTTCATATATCATCCTGAAATAAACATTTAATATCTCTTCAGTATTTTTCCTTGCTGATTCATCATCATAAATAATATGGAATGCCCACTCATTCTCAAAGCCGGGATAAATGCCGTAAGCAGCAAAACCCCCGCCAAGGCCGTTTGACCTGTCATGCATCATGGCAATGCCATCTATTACCATGCTTCCGTTAAAAAGAAGGCCATCTTCGTTTAACACCCCGAATACGGCACAGCCCGATGGAATATTATAATCAGGATAATCTGATTTTTTTGTCCTTTTTATTATTATGTTTTCAGTGCCTGACATAAATTTACTCACTTATAAAAACAAAAAGCCCCGCAGACATAAAACCCGCTGAGGCTTCTTTACCTTAATTTGCATCTTCACTTATTTTATTTATCTTCACAACTGCGTGAGACAAATAAAAATATTGGAATAATATATAAAGTATAAAGTAAGAAATGTCAATAGTGATGTTTTAAAAGTGATGTTTTCAAATGCATCCAGTCCTGCATCTGCTGCATAAAATGCTACATCGTCGCCAAAGCTTTTAGGGTCCCTATGTATAAATAAAATCATTTGCTGAAAACTATTTATCAATTATCAATATATGGGGTTTGATTTGAAGAATGTAAAAACTTTGGTGAAAATATGTTACAATTTTGATTATTATAGTCTTGATTTAATTAAACATTTTTAGATATTACAGGTTTATAAGGGAACTTTTATATGAAAAACTTTATTGAAATAAAAGAATTATTAAAAAGTCATAAAAAAGAATTTGGTGAAAAATACCAGATAAAAGACATTGACATATTTGGTTCTTATGTAAAAGGCATACAAAATAAGGCGAGCGATATTGATATTTTAGTAACATTTGGAAAACCTGTGAGTCTTCTGCATATAGTGTCTTTTGAGAACTATCTTAGTGATATGCTGGGAATTAAGGTCGATGTTGTTCCAAAAAATAATATACGGAAGGAATTAAAAGACTCCATTTTGAAAAATACGGTTTCTGTATGAAAAGAAATGTAGAAATTTATATTAAAGATATTATTGAATATATGGAAAG
>CAZGTW010000039.1:0-12111 GCA_964528815.1 uncultured Actinomycetota bacterium
TCTTCCTGGGGTATATCTGCTATGCCGCCATCCTGAAGTTCATGTAATACTTCTTCACGCATTTCATCAAAATCCCTGTCCGGTATTGAAGACTTTGCGTTTTGAGTTCCCATATTATCACTTCCCTTCAAGATAATTATACCACTGATTGCAAATAAAGCAGGATTTTAATGATAAAGATAAGCATATTTGTATAAACTGAATAGTGAAAATTTAAGTAACTTTCAGAAAATTACCTTTATTTTTCCCGTTTTGAATTTAAAATAGCTGCTATTCTGATAACTGATTCAATGCCTTCAAGCTTGTCTTTACCCGGTAAAACTTTAAGTGCAACTGCTTCCTGCCACAGGCCCTCAAATATTCTAAGTTTCTCCGGATAAGACATACTTTTTTTTCTGCAATATTCTTTATTAAAATTATCAAGCAAAAGAGGATCTTTTATCATATTATTCTTAATCCCTTTAGAAGAATTAAATTAAAGTGTTAAATAAATCTTACCTGCGCCATACAGATTATTTTACCAAACCTGATAGAAATTAAAAAATTA
Source organism: uncultured Actinomycetota bacterium (assembly GCA_964528815.1). GTDB lineage: Bacteria > Actinomycetota > Humimicrobiia > Humimicrobiales > Humimicrobiaceae > Fen731. The sequence continues at coordinate 548 of CAZGTW010000039.1, forward strand.
AAATCAGTTGTCAAAATTCTTTATTTTGTTTAAGTCCCCGCTGATAACCGCATCGATTAATGGCCCCATATACTGGTCAATATTTTCTTCCGTTGCCTCTGCATCAACCTCGCCGTCGCTTCCACGCTTAATCAGCGATACCGGCGCCTGCTCAAGCTTGCTCCACAACTGCGGTATCTTTGTGGCATTCAATATTCTTTCTTTATATTCTTTTCCTATTCCAACCTCTGAAAAAGTTGTGGGAAACTTGAATTTTTTTAAGAACTTCATCATACCTCCAGCAACAACCATGCCCAGTTCCCTTCCGCTGCATTTCTCTATATTTCCATCTATATAGCCGGCTTGAGCAAATATCCTGCCGAAAAGCTTTAGCTGTGGCTGTATTGCCGGCGCAAAAAATACAAGCGCATACGGGTCTCCTATCGCACATGCCCTTCCATGCGCAATCTTATCGACCAGTGAAAAACTGAAAAGATGGGCAAAATTTGTACCACCAATCATTATCGCATAGCCGCCCAGGTCCGTCCCCAGTCCAATGCTCTCAATTACATTGTTATCTGTTGAATTCTGCAGCGCCCGGGGAAGGTTTTCAACAATCAGAGTAATTCCAGCTTCTGCAATCTCCATTGTTTTTTCAAAGAAAGGTTTTCCTGTTGCTCCGCATACCACCTCTATGCAGTGAGACATCCCGTCAAGGGCACCATCCGCTATTAAGGAATGAGGGGCATTGGCAATTGCATTATAATCAAAAAGCGCAAATCCGGGCACAACAGCCTCATCTATTATCAGTTTCTTCTGTGCTTTTGCAGGGTCAGTAATGTTTGAATATTTTGTAAGATGTGCCCCGGAGCTTGCTGCAGTTTGGACCGCAACCAGTGAAGGCAGTTCTTTTTTCTCTTCCTGAAGTTTTTGGGTCACAAACCCTACGCCAAAATAACCCTCGATATCATCGGACTTTAATGCAGATAAGACAGCGGCTGCCTTGACTGCATCAATCGTGCTTCCGCCGCCAACAGCAATAATGCTTTCAGGTTTTAACTTGCTGATCTGGTTGGCTATCCTGTAAACATCTTCTTTTGGAGAATTAGGCTGTGCGCCTTTTATAATGTCAAGGATACTAATGTTTTTATTTTTTAATGAAGTTTTTACTGTATCCAGTATGGGCTCTATCCATTTGCCTGCACCGAACCTTCCTCCTACCAGCAGTGTTGTCTTGCCGGCTCTTTGGGCCAAATCCCCGATTTTGTCCAGGACCCCAATGCCAAAATAATAATTATCCTTCTTCCAGGCAGTGAGCATGTCCCTGGCTCGAGCTTTATAATCCATTATTTTTCCTCTCAATGTCCGGTTTTTTTAATTTGAAGATTAAAAATAGCAATAATTATCGCTTGACTGTAATTACATCAATAATGGAATCTTTTTCGATTTTTCCCCTGTCTTCAGGAAAAACAGCAATGCCGTCTGCGACAGACATTGATGTGAGTATTCCGGAGCCCTGCATGCCGGTATGCTTAAAATAAATCCCATCTTCTGTGTTTTCAAGATATACCCTGACAAAATCTGTCCTGCCTTCTATGTGGTCATAGTCTTCAAGGGCCCTTGCCTGTATTTTGTCCCTGAAAAGATTTTTGTCCCCCATGAACTTTTTTATCAGTGGCCTTACATACATTTCAAAACAGATCATTACTGAAACAGGATTGCCCGGAAGGCCGAATATGAACCTGTCTTTGTAAGTAAGAAAGGCAAGGGGTTTGCCCGGCATCTGGTTTACCCGCCAGAATACAAATTCTGCTCCTATGTCATCAAGTATTTCTTTTACAAAATCATAATCGCCGACTGAGACCCCTCCCGTAAGAATGAGTATATCACATTGTTGGAGGCCTTCCATTATTTTCTTTTTTATGGAAGGCTTATCATCTGGCACTATGCCATATCTTTTATACTGTGCACCTGACTCAATTATCTGGGCAGCCAGTGAATAGCTGTTGCTGTCTCTTACTTTACCGAAAGCAAGGTTTTGCCCGACATCTATAAGCTCATCGCCCGTTGAAATAACGCCGACCAGTGGTGGGGTGTTTATTGTAATCTCACTTATACCCACTGAAGCCATAAGGCCTATGTCTGCGGGATAAATCTTTGAGCCTTTTTTAAGCACAATGTCCCCCTGGCTGACATCCTCACCCTTATAGCGTATATTTTCACCCTGCCGGCATTCACGAAATACCAGCACATCTTTTCCTTCCTTGAGCGCATCCTCTTTCATTACAACACAGTCGCAGCCCTGGGGTATGGGCGCGCCTGTCATAATCTGAATGCACATCCCCGGCTCAAGGCTGAATGAAGAGGACTTACCTGCAGGAATGTCTTCCTTGAAAAGCTTTAATTTTACAGGATAATTTTTTTCCGCACCCAGGATGTCAATAGCTTTTACTGCATAACCGTCAACTGCAGAATTATCAAAAGCAGGAATAAAATCTTTTGAAACAAGTTCCTCTGCAAGTACATAATGGAGGCTTTCAAGTATAGTTGCCTTTTTTGGCTTTATAGTTACTTTTGAATTAATTACTTTTTCCTGGGCCTCTTTTACTGATAACATAATTTAGTCCTGCCAGCTGCTTATTTTTTTAACACTTTCTTTAAAATCGCATGACCTCAGATATTGGCCGATTTGTTTACCCTCTATTATAATACCGGGCGCGATTTCTGCCAGTGGTACAAGCACAAAGTTGCGCTCGTTGATTCTTGGATGCGGAAGAACAAGAATATCAGAGACTATTTTTTGCCCGCCAAAATAAAGCAGGTCAAGATCAATTATGCGGGGCCCGAATCTTTGGCCGCCGGTTTTCCTGCCAAGGCTGTATTCTATGCTTTTTAAAAACCCGAGCATTTCAAATGGGCTGTAACAGCTCTCCGCTATGCCCTCAAGCGAAATATTATAGAAGGGCTCCTGATCCTTTACATACATGGGCTCTGTCTCATAAAAGGAAGAGACCTTTAAAACTTCCAGATTTTTACTTTGCTTGAGTGCTTTTACAGCATTTCTCAGGTTTGCCTGCCTGTCACCGGTATTTGAGCCTATTGATAAGTAAAATCTTGTAGAGTCTGCAACCACCTTGTTTTCAAGGCTGCATTTTACACCAACTGAACCGATGTCCTCATTTATCGGTGGATTTATTTTTTCCACTTTTATACTGGTTTTTAAGATAAGAGGTGAAAATGATAGTATCTCCCTGGCAATATCGCCTGCAAGTGCCTCAAGAAGGTCATATTTCTTTTTGCTGTTGATTTTTTTTACCAGTGAGATTATTTCTGAATAATTTACAGTCTCTTCTATACTGTCTTTAAATGATTTGCCTGATACAAGCGCATCTTCGGCAAGTTTTATTTTAATATTAAAAAGGAATTCCTGGCCGGCTGATTTTTCTTCCGGATTAACGCCATGATAGCCATATAATTTCAGGTCTTTAATGTATATTTTAAACATTAAAATACTGCTCCCGGGGTGCCGCTTTTAAATTGTATCCTTTATGCTTTTAGCAACTTTTATTGCAGAAACCGTGGCGGCAACATCATGCACCCTTAAAATGCTTGCGCCGTTTATATATGCATATACTGCAGCAGCAATGCTGCCCTCCAGCCTTTCAGTTGCAGGCGCTCCGCCAAGAATATTTCCTATAAAGGATTTTCTTGATGCCCCTGCCATTACAGGATAGCCCATATTCGTAAAGTCTGAAAGCCTTGAAATGATTTCAAGATTATGCTGCAGTTTTTTTCCAAAACCTATTCCCGGGTCTATTATAATCCTGTCCGGGTCCACTCCTGCTGATTTTACAGTTTCTGCCTGGTCATATAAAAAATTGTATATGTCTTCTACAACATCAGTATATTGCGGGTCCTCCTGCATGTTTTCTGGCGTGCCCTGCATGTGCATTATAACTGTGCCTGCTCCTGATGATGCTACAACCTGCGGCATTTTATCATCCATGGTAAAACCGCTTATGTCATTTATAATTACTGCTCCTGCCTGGAGCGCCTGGCTGGCAACTTCGCTCCTGTAAGTATCAGCAGAAATTATGATATCGTAGTTTTCTGCCACTGACTTTATTGCAGGTATTATCCTTGAAAGTTCCTCCTGAATGCTAACCGGTTTAGAGCCCGGCCTTGTTGACATGCCTCCGATATCAATAATGTGCGCGCCCTGCGAGACTATTTCATCAATTCTTGCCCTGTATTGTTTTTCTGTAAAATAATTACCGCCATCATAAAATGAGTCAGGCGTTATGTTTAATATGCCCATAATAAGGGCGCCTTCTTTTTCAAGGTCAAACTTTTTGGTGCCTATGGATAGGGTTTTTTGCGACCTGGCTCGTGAAAGCTGCGATAGGTATGCGGTTATCTCATCTGAGAGTTTTTTAAGGCCGAAGGGCTGCATCTTTATTTTTTCGGCAAGGCTCAAAATTGATTTTTCAGTTCCAAGGATTATTACATCAGTCAGCCCTTCCATCTGTATGAGGTTGTCACGGGACGTTACGACATCACCCATCCTGGAAAGCATTTCCTGCTTGAGAATGTCAGCAGCTCTTGCCTTAATGCCTTTTACTCTGAGTGCAAGGGGGGAAACCTTGTTTACCATTATTTGCTGGCCGGGCACAGTTGCTCCAATCAGCTCAAACTCTGCCATACCCTGTTTTTTTGTCTTCAGCTCGATTTTTCTTATTGTGTAAGGCAATTTACGCCTTCACTCCTTTTAAACTTACAAACATTATTATTTCAAACTATTTCCTGTCTGACTTTATGAGCGCCATTGCTTCTGCCCTTGAGGCCGGATTTTCCCTGAAAAGGCCCCTTACTGCAGAGGTCACAGTAATTGTATTTGGTTTTTTAACGCCCCTGATGCTCATGCAGAAATGCTCTGCTTCAATAATAACCATTGTGCCGCGCGGCTCTATTTTTTTCATAATAGTGTCGGCAACTATAGTAGTGAGCCTTTCCTGCACCTGCAGCCTCCTTGAAACTATTTCAAGCACCCTTGTAAGCTTGCTCAGGCCCACGATTTTACCCGATTTGTTTGGAACATATGCAATGTGGGCCTTTCCTACAAATGGCACCATATGATGTTCGCATACCGAATAAAAAGGTATGTCTTTTACTATTATCATTTCATCATGATTTTCATCAAAAAGAGGTTCAAGCTGCAGTAGCGGGTCCTGTTCCATGCCGCTGAAAAGCTCTTCATACATGTCCGCCACTCTCTGGGGTGTTCTTGAAAGCCCTTCACGGTTTGCATCTTCACCTATACCTTCAAGGATAAGCCTTACTCCCTGTTCAATTAATTTTTTATCCACCTGGGCTCCTGCCTTTAAAATAATACTGTTAAATAATAAGGTTAAATTGTTCTATTAACAAGTCAGGTTAAAAGTCACCTCTGTTAAAATATATAGTATAAATTATTAAGCTCTAACACCATTATAATGTTAGAGCTTTATTTAATTAAAGTATATCAGGCCCTAAAACAACTGCCTTATTTTCTTTTAATATCAGGTTCATCATACAAAATTAACTTTAAAAGCCAGTTATTTTTATTTAGAGAAACTGCAATTCTTTAAGAAACGCTTTTACTGCCCTTGTTGTCAGCATCAGACATTACTTTTGTCCTGGCCAGTTTTCCGGCTGTTTCCTTTTTTGCAGATCTCTTTGGCGCAGCAGTTATATCAGTGCCATCTTCTCCGTTGCCGTTATTTCTTGCTTTTTTCTGGCTTTTAACATTAAACAGCATATTCATGACCTGTTCCCTTGAAAGCGTCTCTTTCTCTATAAGGGTTGCTGCAAGCGATTTTAGCGCTTCAGTGTTTTCTGAAAGTATCTGCTTTGCTTTCTGGTAACATTCGGAAATAATGCTGTTTACTTCCCTGTCGATTTCTGAGGCAACTTCCTCACTGTAATGCGGCCTGGATATTATCTCTTTTCCAAGAAAAACTTCTTCTTCATCTATCTTGTATGTAACGGGCCCTATCCTTGTGCTCATGCCAAACTCGGTCACCATTTTACGCGAAAGTTTTGTGGCCCTGTCAAGGTCATTCTGGGCGCCGCTTGTAATATCGTCAAAGTTCATTTCCTCGCTTACACGCCCGCCCAAAAGCTGGGTTATATTATCAAGCAGCTCCTTTTTTGATTTGAGGAACCTGTCTTCTTCAGGAAGCGTTATGACATAGCCAAGTGCCCTTCCCCTTGATATTATTGATATCTTGTGGATAGGATCGGTATTTGGAAGTATATGGGACAGCAGCGCATGGCCAGCCTCATGAAAAGCGATTATCTTCTTTTCTTCTTCAGATATTACCCTGGTTTTCTTTTCGGGTCCCGCTATTACTCTTTCAATTGCATCCTCTATTTCAAACATGCTTATCTTCTTTTTGTTGTGCCTTGCAGCAAGAAGTGATGCTTCATTGAATATATTTGCAAGGTCCGCACCTGTAAAACCCGGTGTTTCTTTTGCGATTGTCTTTAAGGTTACATCTTTATCCAAGGGCTTGCCCCTTGCATGTATCTCAAGTATCTGTTCCCTGCCTATGAGGTCCGGCCTGTCTACTGCAATCTGCCTGTCAAAACGGCCCGGCCTCAAAAGCGCCGGGTCAAGTATATCCGGCCTGTTTGTCGCAGCTATAAGTATTACGGTACTTTCCTGGTCAAAACCATCCATCTCGACAAGCAACTGGTTTAATGTCTGTTCCCTTTCATCATGGCCGCCGCCAAGGCCGGCTCCCCTGTGGCGCCCGACTGCATCAATTTCATCCATAAATATTATTGACGGCTGGGAAGATTTTGCCTGTGCAAAAAGATCTCTTACACGGGAGGCGCCGACACCGACAAACATTTCAACAAATTCTGAACCTGAGATTGAGAAGAAAGGCACTCCAGCCTCTCCGGCAACTGCCCTTGCAAGAAGGGTCTTTCCTGTCCCTGGGGGCCCGTATAATAGTACGCCCTTGGGTATTTTTGCTCCCATGGTCTTGAATTTGGATGGATTTTCAAGAAACTCTTCGATTTCACGGAGCTCTTCTATTGCCTCGTCTACTCCTGCCACATCCTTGAAAGTTACACGGCCTTTGCCCTTGCTTGAAACTCGTGCACGGCTCTTTCCAAACTGCATTACTTTTGAACCCCCGCCCTGCAGCTGGTTCATCATGAAAAATATGAGCCCGAACATTATAAGGAAAGGCAGCGCGCTGAGCAGCAGCTGCATCCATATTGACTGCTTCTGGTTGTTTACTATAAACGGAATGTTTTTTGCAAGCAGCACCTCTGTAATGTCATAATTATCAAGATAAGACACTTTAAATGACGAACCGTCGGATAATTTGCCTTCTATAAGCTTGTCTTCACTTTTAATTGTAATAGGTTCGGCTGTGTTTATTCCGCTGCTGTTGATTTTTGTCATAAATTCGTTCATGGAGAGTTCTGTTACTTCAGGTGAAAGAAAGAGAGGGTTCCTGAAAATCAAAAACATCACCACTATAAGTAATATGAGCAGAGCTATATTTTTAAAACTACGCTTCAAGTGTAAATACACCCCTTTTTATTTTTTTAAACTGCTTTTTACTGCTTTATCATAATCGACTTCTCTTTTTATCTGCCGGCAGACAAAAAAGCCTTCTTAAAATATCGGCAAATAAATATTGATATTATATATTATTATATAAAAATAATGAAATTTGACAAAAGAAACAAGGGAAGTTTTTACAAAGTTTTTACATATCTGCTGTCATTTTAATGAAAACAGGTAAGCCTTTTAAAACCTGCGGAAATAAATTCTATAATCCAAATATAAGGTTGCAAAAATATAAAATGATGAAATAAATAATGCGGTATAAAAGCTTTAAAGTCGCTTACCCTGTAAGGTGCTCCCCTGATTTTCCGTATTGGGAATTTTTTATTCGTCTTCTAAATAACCGATATATGGCAGGTTCCTGTATTTTTCTCCGACATCCAGCCCGTATCCGATAACATATTTATTTGGAATATCAAATCCCTTATATTTAATGTTGTTTGCTGTTTTTCGCGGCACTTCCTTATCAAGCAGTGCGCATATCTCTATGCTTTTAGGATTGCGCGCCTCGAGGTTTTTAATAAGGTAATTTAACGTCCTTCCCGAATCTATTATGTCCTCGATTATTATTATATCCCTTCCTTCAATATTTGTATCCAGGTCCTTTGTAATCCTGACAATGCCTGAACTGACCCTTGCATTGCCGTAACTGGAAAGGGCCATGAAATCAAAAACAACCGGTACACTTATACACCTGCAAATATCAGCAACAAAAATAAAAGAGCCTTTAAGAATAGCAACCAGGATAGGGGTCCTGCCGGCATAATCCTTTGAAATCATTTCCCCAAGTTTGCGGATTTTTTTCTTTAAAGCCTTTTCATCTATCAATACTTTGATGTCTTTGTCTTCAACCATTGCCTCAATGCTTCTTTCTTTTTTTAGCGCGTTACGGTTTATTCTTTGAGCAAATAAGTATTTTAACTTAACGTGCCATTGTCATTTGCAACAATATATTACCATTAATTCTTAAATATTTTTATATGGAATATTTTTACAGTTTTATCAGTTAATTTGACTCTTTCGTCAATTTCATAACCTGCGACCCAGATAAGTTTGGCGCTGTCGAAAAATAAAGGTATGCGGGCCCTTAAGCTTGGGGGCACCTTCCTGTCAGTAAAAAAATCCTGCAGTTTTTTACTTCCGCCAAGGCCAAGGGGATAAAATTTTTCACCTTTTTCTTCCCAGAATCTCATAATAACCGGAAAACTGATGCAATCATAATCAAGGTAAGCTTCATCTCTTGAGGGTTTTTTATCTTTAATTAAACCGATACCTCCATTTATTATCTGCGTCTTTATTTTAATGCCTTTTTCTTCATATAGCTGAAGTGAGCCCGGATTGATTTCATTTACATCTTCTGCAGATTCTAAATCTTTTAGAGCCTGCGGGGTCCGCCTGGAAGCCGCTTTAAATGAGGCACCGGTATATTTAAAAAGGAACAGCTTTTCATTTTCCTTAATAACCAGCACCCCGCCAGGCAATGTTATCTCTTTTGAGGGACCGCCCTTCTGCAGGGCAACCACTGTAACATCATCAATGTTTTTACTTTTTATATCTGTTGCGCTTCCTTTTACTTTTTCAATTGCACACATAAGGATGCGCTTTACAAGCGCTACAGGATAAACAGATAACTGTAACAGATCTATTGTAAGGGAGCCGCTCACAATTAAACTTTGGTTAATGGCATTATCTTTTCCGCCAGTTTTTTCTGTAACTTCATCAAGTCCCTGCAAAGCGATCTCTTCGATTAAACTGTTATCGTCCCTGAGGTTTCTGATTAAAAGAGAAACCTTCTTATCAATATCGGCTGCAAAATCCTCCCTTATAAAAGGCAAAAGCAGGTTTCTTATTTTGTTTCTTGCATATATGTTTTCAAGGTTTGAAACATCCACTCTGTATGGTATGGATTTATCTTTTAAATATTTTTCAATCTCATTTCTTTCAATGTCAATAAGCGGCCTTATAAACCTGCCGCTTGAAGGGGAAATTCCTGAAAGGCCGTTTAGCCCGGAGCCCCTTAAAAGATTTAAGAAAAATGTCTCAATATTGTCACTTGCAGTATGGCCGACAGCTATTTTTGTTGCTCCTGCCTTATCTGCGGTTTCTTCAAGCAGTTTTATCCGCAAGGTCCTTGCCCCTTCCTGGAAGGAAAGCCTGTTATCTTTGCTCCACTTTTTTGCATCAACGGTTTGGCTTATAAGCTCAATACTGTTACCGGCACAGAATTGTTTTACAAAAGCTGCATCATCTGTTGACTGGCCGTTTCTTGTGAGGTGGTCAAGGTGAAAGCATAAAAGCTGGAATTTTAACATGTCTTTTAGCATGCCAAGCGCATGGACAAGGAACATAGAGTCCGGCCCGCCCGAAACAGATGCAAGCACTCTGTCATTTTCCTGTATAAGGCCGTATTTTGAGATTGTGTCATTTACTTTTTTGACAATTGCAGGAAGCTTTTTTGGGTTATTTGCATTCATGAAGCAAAACCTCGTTATATCCCGCTTGATTCCGCGCTGTAATTTATCCTGTTTATGCTTTTAGATTTTCCTGTGGACTCATCAATATCGACGACAACTCCATTTATCCAGTTGTCATCACTGGCAACAACAAATTTCTGGGGCATCATTTTAATAAAGCGGTCAATTATAAGTTCTTTTTTTACTCCTATGACTGAATCCCTTGGGCCGACCATTCCTGCATCTGAAATAAATGCTGTGCCCCTTGGCAGTATCCTTTCATCAGCTGTCTGCACATGTGTATGGGTACCTATGACTGCGCTGACTCTGCCGTCAAGATACCAGCCCATTGCCATTTTCTCGCTTGTTACCTCTGCATGGAAATCAACAATTACTATATTTGTCTGGCTGTAAATTGCAGGCAGAAGCTCGTCCATTTTCCTGAAAGGACAGTCAAGATTTTCCACAAATACTCTTCCGCATACATTGACAACTGCTACTTTTTTCGCAAGATACTTGGGATTGGAAAAAATATAATATCCGTTTCCCGGGGTATCTGGGGGGAAATTTGCAGGCTTTATGAGCCTTGGCTGGCTGTTTATGTAATCGTATATCTCTTTTTTCTTGTAAATATGGTTTCCGGAAGTTATTACATCAATTCCTGCATCCAGTAAAAAATCTGCAATGGCGGGATTTATGCCAATGCCGCCTGCTGCATTTTCCCCGTTTGCGATTACAATGTCAGCTCTATGTTTATGCACAAGCTTTGGAAGCTCCCTGCTTATGCATGTCCTGCCGGGGTTTCCGAAAATATCACCTAAAAATAAGACTTTCATTTAAGGCTTTCCAGTTTAAAGGTTTACTATTATTTTATCTATTGATTATCAATTTATTTATTAACCGTTCCGTTAATTGAACAGTGCATTTGATTAAATTTTATTTATCATTTCATTCCCAGAAATTTATCTTCCAGGTTTCTTCGCTATCTTTTACAAGGGATACCTGCATGTCTTTATATATTTTTTCCTCGCCATCATAAGTATCGATAAGGTCAACATTGACAATAGCAATATTATTCTTCACTTCGATCCAGTTTATTTCAAAAGATACTATTTTTGTAATGCTTTTAAATTCTTTTTTAAAATCATCAGAGGATTTTGCATCCTTGTTTACCCCTTCTGTCCGGGGTATATAAACATACTTGAACGCTTCGTCAAGGTCATCTGCCACAACTGCTTCAAAGAAACCTTTTATTGTGCTGACTGCTTCATCCTGGGAAGCCTTACTGTTAAAACTGTTGAATACTTTATCTTTTAAACCATTTATCTGTTCACATGCCGTAAGACCCAAAATGCAGGACAGAAGCAATACTAATATAATTGCTGCTAATAAATAATTTTTTATTTTTACTGCTTTGTACATAAAATAAAAAGGCTTTTTTGGTTTTTGATTGGTAGCGGGGATAGGATTTGAACCTATGACCTTCGGGTTATGAGCCCGACGAG
>CAZGTW010000040.1:0-11520 GCA_964528815.1 uncultured Actinomycetota bacterium
ATAATAAAATTTGCCAGTGTCGACAAACCCACATATAGCATTGATTCTCCCCCGCCTCCATGGCCGATACCATACATGAGCCCATTATAATAGTCCTTTTTCTTTATGATAGCTCCAAAAGCAATTACGCGTACTCCCTCTTCAAAAATGCCTGCAGTTAAAGAAGCAAACAGTAAAATACCCGGCACAACATAAAGCGCAGGGATTTTAGACTGTATTATCTCTGAAACATATGAATTAAGGGGAACCCTTATCATCGAGACAAAAAATAATAGCATGCCAAGGAAAAATATTGCCCATGATGTTTTATATTTCCGTGCTATTATTACCGCAATTATTACAGGTATAATAATTTCAATTAAGACTGCTGCTATAAATGCTATGTCCCTTACCAGGCTTAAATCTTTAAACATCAAAACACCTCTTTGCTGAAATAATTTGTTAATACATCCACAAAATAATCTATGCTCTGCCTGGAAATATAATAATGTGTTACAAATCTGTATTCATCATCATGAAGTGGATTGATTTTTATTTTGTTTTCAAGTAAAAAAGATATAAACCTTTCTTCATTAAAACTTTTGGTGGCATCCCTGCTGCTTTTAAATTTTGCAAAAACCATATTTATATCCAGCCTGTTTTTATCTATTTCAAAAATGCCTGTATCCTGAAGGCAACCGGCCAGGTATTTTGCATTTTTATGGTCATCCTCAAGTCTTGCTGTCATTTTTTCCAGTGCTACCATGCATGCAGCGGCAAGATAGCCCACCTGCCGCATTCCTCCACCCATAAGTTTCCTGTTTTTCCTTGCCCGCCTGATAAACTCTTTTTTACCCGACAATACAGACCCTACAGGCGCACACAGGCCCTTTGAAAAACAGAACATCACTGAATCTGCATTGCCTGCAATATTTTTGGCCTCTGTGCCCAGGGCAACTGCAGCATTAAATATCCTGGCGCCATCAAGGTGAACTGGAACTCCTTTGGAAACTGCAGATTCATATACAGATTTAGAATTGGAGACCTGTACGGCAGTGCCCTGCGTGTGTGCATTTTCAATGCATACCAGCCCTGTCCTTGGATGATGGATATCATCTGTCCTGTAAAGATTTTGAAGCTCGCTGATATCGATTATCCCTGAGCTCTTTTTTAAAAACCTCATTACTACGCCTGAAAGTACAGCAGAAGCACCGACTTCATAAAGTACTATATGATTATCCGCTGGTATGATTATCTCATCGCCCCTTAATGTATGGGTCATTATTGCAAGCTGGTTAGCAAATGTGCCTGAAGGTACAAAAACAGCATCTTCTTTTCCAAGTAAGGCTGCAGATCTTTCTTCAAGCATTTTCGCTGTCGGGTCATCTTCATAGACATCATCCCCTGCTTTTGCATTTCTCATTGCGTCAAGCATTTCTTCTGTCGGAAGAGTTACTGTATCGCTTCTAAGGTCAATATATTCCATATAACCTCCACATATAAAAAATAAAAAACATTTAAATAGACTTTAACTTAGTGATATTTTCCTGTGACAATAATATATATGAACCTTCTTTAATTTTACCGATATCGAATTTACCTATTGCGATTCTTTGAAGGTCAATGACCGCATGCCCTATTTTTAAAAGAGCCTTCCTTATTATTCTTTTTCTGCCCTCTTTTATTTTAATTTCTATAATGCAGTAATCTTTTCCATTTTTAACAATCTTTATGCTTTCTGCAATCAGGTCCCTGCCTTCGACCTCAATGCCTTTTTTTATCTTAATTATATCATCCCCGCTTAGCTGCCCCCTGATTTTTACCTGATAGGTCTTTGGTATGCTAAAACCGGGATGTGTCAACTTGTATGCAAGGTTTCCATCGTTTGTAAGAATGATAAGGCCCCTGGAATTATAATCCAGCCTGCCGGCCGGATAAAGCCTTAACTGTTTTATCTTTTCATCAAGAAGGTCAAGCACTGTTTTTCTTTTAAAACTGTCCTTTACTGTTGAAAGATATCCGGGCGGTTTATTCAAAGCAATAACAACTGTGTTTTCATATGAGATTTTTTTGCCATCATATTCAACGGTGTCTTCCGGATTTATTTTAAAAGAAAGGTCCTTTACTGTTTTACCATTTACCTTTATTTTACCGGCAAGTACGATTTCTTCACTTTTCCTCCTGGATGCAATACCGGACATTGCCAGATATCTGGAAATCCTTATCCCTTTAGTTTCCATTTCCATGTTTTTTAAAGCCCAATGCCATTTCCGGATGAATCATCAAAAAAAGCTTCCTGTTTATCCTCATCTTCATTACCGTTACCGTTTAAGCCTTCTTCGGATATTTCCTGAAAATCCCTTAATGGAGGCATCTTTTCAAGGCTATCTATGCCCAGCAGTTCAAGGAATTTTTCAGTTGTCCTGTATATTTTAGGGTTACCCGGCTCTTTCAGCCTGCCGGCTTCTTTTATCAGCCCTCTGTCGACCAGGGTAAGAAACACGCTATCCGTTCTGACGCCTCTTATTTCTGCAACCTGGGTCCTTGTGACCGGCTGCCTGTAACATATTATTGCAAGTGTTTCCAGGGCAGCCTGTGATATGAAAGTACTGATATTGGATTTTACAAATTCTTTCAGCACATCGCTAAATAAAGGATTGGAATAAAACCTGTAGCCGCCGGCTATCTGCCTTATTAAAAATCCTCCGTTTTTATCTTCATATTCCTTCTTAAGCTTTGATATCAGGTCAAATGTCTTTTTTTCAGTTACTCCAATGGAGGCAGCGATATTTTTAACTTTGACAGGTGTTTCTGATATAAAAAGAATTGCCTCTATACATGATTTAAGCCATTTTTCATCATTTGTATTATTTTCCATTATATATCTCTCTAGTCTTATGGTTTTTTAACCGGCCTGATTATAAAATTTTACTGCTTTTACCGTTTTCCACTTTCTTAATAATAATATTCCCGAAATTTTCAAACTGTATAATATCTATATACTCATTTTTGTAAAGTTCAAGTATTGATAAAAAACAGATAATCTTATCTATTAACAAATCATATTTTTGTGCTATTTCTGCAAATGTGACTTCTCTTTTTTTAATAATCATTTCCTGTATCCTGTTCATTTCATCAATTATTGTAGTGGTGGAATCATCAAGGTATATTTCTGAAAAATCAATTTTAAAATCCTGTTTCATCAAAAGTATCGAGCCAAGGCGGCAGATATTTTCAACATCGACATTTTTTAAAAAATCGGGCAGTACCGATATAAACCGTGCCTCAACAGGAGATTCTCTTATATAATAAAGTGACTCTGTTTCTTTAAGTTTCTGAAGATAATTTGATATTTTCTTGAAGACAAGATACTGTTTTTCCCGCAGTACCAGGGTTTCTTCATCAATGATTTCTTCGTCCGAAACTGCGCTGCTTTGTGACGGGATTATTGAACTGGCTTTAATCTCAAGAAGTATTGCTGCTATATAAAGAAATCCGGAAATAGTATCAAGCATTGTCTGCCTGTTTTTACCTATATATTCAATAAACCCTTCGATGATTGTACTGATTTTTACCTGGTAAATGTCGACTTTTTTCTTTCTTACCAGGTCAAGCAGCAGATTTGCAGGGCCCTTAAAATCAGAGTATGAAATTAGATATTGTCCGTTTTCCACATTCTTTAATCGATCCCCATTTTTTTCCTGACATCCTGGATTGCAGCAGATGCGATTTTCTTTACATTTATTTTACCTGTTTGAAGTATCTGGTAAATCCTGTCCATATCATTCAAAATGTCATTTCTTCTCTCCTGGAATTCTGCAAGTGAACCGGAAATTACTGCTGATATCTCGTCTTTGCAGGCTGTGCAGCCGATTTGCCCTTTTTTGCACCTTGTTTCAATTTCCTTTATGTTTTCATCCTTATATATCTTATAAAAAGAAAATACATTACATATTTTAGGATTGCCCGGATCAGTTGGATGTATTCTCTGGGGATCAGTTATCATTTGCCTGACTTTTTTTCTTATTGTTGCCTGGTCATCAGATAAAAAAATTGCATTATTATAGCTTTTTGACATTTTTCTGCCGTCTGTGCCCGGTACCCTTGTTGCCCTTGAGAGCATCTCAACAGGTTCTTTAAAATAATTACCATAAAGAAAATTAAACCTTCTGGCAATTTCCCTTGTTAATTCAAGATGCGGCAACTGGTCCTCCCCAACCGGTACAATATCTGCATTGACTATAAGTATATCAGCAGCCATTAATACCGGATAAGATAAAAAACCAAGCGTTGAGAGGTCCTTTGATTGTATCTGCTTAATCTGTTCCTTGTATGTCGGGCAGCGCTCCAGCCAGGGAACCGGAGTTATCATTGAAAAATATAAAAAAAGCTCTGCGATTTCAGAAATATCTGACTGCCTGTAGATATTGGTAATTTCAGGGTCTATTCCAAGTGCAACAAGATCTACCACACATTCGATAAGGCTGGGCCTGATATTTGACGGATCCTGGTATTCAGTTGAAAGAGCGTGCCAGTCCACAAGGAAAAAGAAATTATTGTATTCATGCTGGTGCGCTATCATATTTTTTATATTTCCATGCAGATGGCCAAGATGAAGTTTACCTGTCGGCCTGAAACCTGTTAACATTATTTTTTTCATTATTAGGATTCTCCCCTGAAATAAGTTAAATTTTACATAAGATAGCTCCACCACGTAAAAGCTTTGTAAATATATGACACAACAGGTGACGTTATCCCCCAGAATATCCTTCCGCCAAGGAATAGAAGTACAAATATAAAAATAAAACCAAACCTTCCTATGCTCAAATACCTGTACATTGCATTACCGGGTAAAAAAGTTGCAAGTATATTTGCTCCGTCAAGAGGCGGTATCGGGATAAAATTAAATATGGCAAGAAAAATATTGATATATATTGCAGACTGGAACATCTGGTTAATTATTAAAACAGCCTGGTATCCTGCTCCGCCTGATTCCTGGTTCAAAGCAAAGCCTGTAATTGAAAGTATGTATATAAATAAGCCATAGATCAATCCTACAACAAAAGCGACAACAAGATTTGTCGCAGGCCCTGCAAGCGATGAGTACCTTATTCCTTTCCTGAAATTCCTGAAGTGACCGGGGTTTATCGGTACAGGTTTTGCATAACCGAATAACAATCTGCTGTTTAGCAGAATAAGCATAAGGGGTAAAACAATGCTGCCAAAAATATCTATATGAGCAAGGGGATTTAGCGTAAGCCTTCCCAGATTTCTGGCAGTAGGGTCACCGCTTCTATAAGCAACATACCCATGGGCAACTTCATGCAATACAACTCCAAGATAAAGTCCTGGAATTGCAATCAGCAATTGTTTTAAAAATCTAATTAATTCAGGTCCTATATTACTTAACATAACTTTAATTTCCTTAAATAAATATTGATTTTATTAAAATTACATGGAATTCATGGAATTATACCTTACCAGAAACTATTAAAATTGCAATCAGGTTTTTTCGCCTGGATGATGCTTAAAATAGGCATCCTTCAGGTGTTTCCTGTCAAGATTAGTATAAATCTCAGTAGTCGAAATACTTGAATGTCCCAGAAGCTCCTGTACTATCCTTAAATCGGCGCCTTCTTCAAGCATATGTGTTGCAAAACTGTGCCTAAAAATATGCGGATAAATATTCTTTTCAGTACCTGATAAGGATGCATACTTTTTTAATATTTTCCAGAACCCCTGCCTTGATATTTTACGTCCTTTGCTGTTTAAAAAAACTGTATCAGTTTTAATCTCACCCTCAATGTTGTGCCTTGCAGAATCAAGATATTTTTTTAAGAATTGCATAGCTGTATTTCCAACAGGAGTAATCCTTTCCTTGTTTCCTTTTCCAACAAAACGTACCAGGCCTTCCTCTAAATCTATATCTGAAAGCTTTAAACCCACTATTTCACTTACTCTCATCCCGCAGGAATAAATAAGCTCAAACATTGTGCGGTCGCGAAGCTGAAGTGCCGAAGAAGAAGGTATGCTTTCAAGAAACTTTATCACTTCCTGCTGGTCAAGGATTTTTATATCATTCCTTGCAGTTTTAGGATTTTTTACCTGTATAAAGGGGTTTTTTCCCGTCCTGTTTTCAGTTACAAGAAACTTGTAGAAATTCCGCAGTGTCGAAAGCAGCCTTGCTACAGAAGTATCAGAATTTGTCTTAAAAATGATTTCAAGGAACGCAAGTATTTCCTCATTCGAAATATCCAGGTAATCAATGATATTATTTTCCGTTATAAATAATGAGAATTTTTCCAGGTCCCGTCCATATGAATCAATAGTATTTGAAGATAAAAGCTTCTCAAACCTTAGAAAATCAAGAAAATCCCTGATGTTTTCATTTAATGGTTTCATAATTACTTTTGATGATATAGTCTCTTGCAAGCATTATGCCTATAATGCTTTTTGCATCCATAATCAAACCCTCGTCTATCATCCTTATGCATTCACTGATTTTTACTTTGACGATGTGGAGGAATTCATCGTGGTCAGGGCTATTATTAATTTCTTTAAATCCCGTTGACAAAAAAATATCCATTTTTTCATCACTGAAACCAGGTGTGGTATAAATAGTTGTAAGATGTATAAGCTGGCCTCCGACTGCCCCGGCTTCCTCCTGCAGCTCCCGCCTTGCACATTCAATTGCAGGCTCGCCGCTGTCAAGCTTTCCGGCAGGTATTTCCATAAGTATTTTTTCAACCGGATGCCTGTACTGCTTGACCATTATGATTTCATTATTTTCTGTTAACGGCACAACTGCTACTGCTCCGGGATGCCCGACTTTTTCCCGGGTAGCTATTTTCCCGTCAGGTAAGATTACTTCATCAAAATAAACAGTGAGTATTTTTCCCTTAAATACAGTGTTTGAAGTGATTTTTTTTTCATATAACATTTCTTCCATGATTTATACCTTATAAATTTTTAAATTCAACAGAGCATAACTCCAGTATTAAAACACATAATTTTTCAAGTTCTTTTATTTTTACAAATTCTTTATTTGAATGAAGGTTTTCCATTCCGGCTGAAAGAGTTACCGCACTTTTACCCTTGGCATTGAATATATTAATATCGCTTCCGCCCCCTGTCGATATTACTTTGGGTTTGATACCCATCCTTTTTATAGCTTCCTTTGCAATCCTGACAGGAGGTTCGCTGTCTTTTATTTCAAAACCATTGTATTCCCTTGCAATACTGGCGCTCAATTTTGCGCCATATCGGGCCGAGAACCTTAAAAATGCTTCCTTAATATCCAAAGTCGTTTTTTCCAGCTTTTCTTCGTTTAAGCTCCTGGCTTCTGCCCTTACTTTTGTTCTTTCAGGAACAATATTTGTTGCTGTACCGCCACTGATGGTGCCGATATTGCATGTTGTCTCGCTGTCTATCCTTCCAATATTAAGAGAGGCTATCGCTTCTGACGCAACCTTAATGGAGCTAATACCTTTTTCAGGCTCTACCCCTGCATGAACTGCCTTGCCTGTTATTACAAATTCCATGGTATTCTGGAAAGGCGCAATATTAAATATTGTGCCTATGTCACCTTCTCCATCAAGTTCAAAACCGTATTTTGCTTTTATTTTTTTAAGGTCAAGATGTCTTGCCCCAAGAAGGGCAACTTCTTCACCTACAGTAAAAATAATATAAATATCGCCGGTTTTAAGATTATTTTCATTTATTGTTTCAATCGCTTCCAGTATTGATGCAATTGCAACCCTGTTATCTCCGCCGAGAATAGCAGATTTGTCAGAATTTACTATCCTGTCTTTTTTTATTTCCGGCAGTATCTTACCATTTACTGCCACAGTATCCATGTGCCCGCTGAAAAACAGGGGCGGTTTATTATTATCATTGCCTGCTTTAAAACCTACAAGGTTTCCGCAATTGCCTCCGATTTTTTTTCCTGCATCATCATTATAGAATGATACGCCCAGCTCCTTGAATTTACCTGTTATAAACTTATTTATTTCCTCTTCATCTTTTGAAGGGCTTATGATTTTCAGTGCTTTAAAAAAAGTGTCAAAAAGCCTTTGCCTGTTTATCAGTCCGGAAAAAATACTATTATTTTTCAATTTTGCCGCCTTTTTTATTTGACCCCAACGGTTTTTAGTGTTTTTCTTCTAATTTTCCAGTTAGATAATATTATACCGGCAACGCCTGCAAATAATAAGATAATAGAAATCAATAATGAAGATAAGAGCAGCCTGAAAAAAAAGTCATAAAAAAACCCGAATGGAAAAATAGTGATTATCAGGGAGCCTTCGGGGAAGGCCCAATTACCCTGCGGGAAAAATACATAATGAAAATTTTCAAAGAGCGAAATAAAATTGTTTCCAAAAAAATAAAGCATTATTAATATAAACAGCATTACTGAAGAAGATATTACTGCAATAATGCTGATATTTTTAAAAAAAACTGCCAGGTTCCTGTCAATAAGAGCAATAAGGGTTGCTAATAAAAGGAACAGGCAGACATAAAAAACAATAAATATATTACGTAAAAGTATGCGTACATCATCAAGGTGGCTTATTTCATTGCTGTTAAAATACTCTGTGCC
Organism: uncultured Actinomycetota bacterium; assembly: GCA_964528815.1. Classification (GTDB taxonomy): domain Bacteria; phylum Actinomycetota; class Humimicrobiia; order Humimicrobiales; family Humimicrobiaceae; genus Fen731. Next base: position 8,579 of record CAZGTW010000040.1, read on the forward strand.
GTTTTTCAGCTTAAAAGGTTCAAAATCCCTTTTATATTTAAAGAAATCATATACATTTTCTGTCAGATCTGCCACATCATTTCTGTCAAGGACATCATACACGCCATTTTTTTCATATAGTCTGTTATAGAAGTTGAAATTATATAAATAGAAAGAAAGTGGAGCAAAAATAATAACTATAAGCAAAAAAATTGAAGCAAATGCTGTTATGAGCTTTTTATATGAAGGTTTTAGTATATAACTGATTTTAACCTCTCTTTGCCATAGAGAATGATACTGCGGAAGAAATAAAATCCCGGAACAATGGATGCGGCCTGTCGGGCCTTGATTTGAATTCAGGATGGAATTGCACTCCAATAAACCACGGGTGGCTGCTTATCTCTACTATTTCAGCCAGGTTTTTTTCAGGATAGATTCCGGACACCATCATTCCCCCGGATGCAAGCTTTTCAATATATTTATTATTTAACTCATAACGGTGCCTGTGCCTCTCGGAAATCATTTCTTCATTGTATGCTTTAAATGCAGTTGTACCGGGTTTTAATTTGCAGGGATATGCACCCAGCCTCATTGTCCCGCCAAGGTCATTTACTTTCTTCTGTTCAAGCATTAAATCTATTACAGGATTTTTTGTATCACTGTCAAACTCACTGCTGTTTGCATCCTGCATCCCCAGTACATTTCTTGCAAATTCTATAACTGCGCACTGCATGCCAAGGCATATGCCAAAGAATGGTATACTTTTTTCCCTTGCATATTTAATAGCATTTATTTTGCCGTCAATGCCCCTCAGTCCGAACCCGCCGGGAACAAGAAGGCCGTCAATGCCTGAAAGAATTGCATTGCAATCCTGTTCGTTTTCAAGTTCCTCAGAATTTATCCACTCTATCACAACACTTTTCCGGGAATTGTAACCTCCGTGATTAAGGGATTCAACAATACTGATATAAGAGTCTTTAAGATTTGTATATTTCCCGACTATTCCTATTTTTACACTGCCCTCAAGATTATTTATCAGGTCCACAAGGTTTTTCCAGTTTTGCATATCTGAGACCCTGTATTTAAGATTCAACTTGTACATTGCAATTGAATCCAGCCCTTCTTTCTGCAAATTAAGCGGTACTTCGTATATATGCTTCGCATCAACTGCATCTATTATTGCTTCCTGCTCTATGTCACAGAAAAGGCTGATTTTTGATTTAAGATCATCATTTAATTTGACCTCACTCCGGCATATTATAATATCGGGCTGTATGCCTATGCTTCTTAACTCTTTCACGCTGTGCTGTGTAGGTTTTGTCTTTAATTCCTCGGATGTTCTAAGGAAAGGTACATAAGTGACATGTATATATAGGACATTTTCCCGGCCTGCATCTTTCTTGAATTGCCTTATGGCTTCCAGGAAAGGAAGGCTCTCAATATCCCCCACTGTGCCCCCTATCTCAGTTATAAGTACATCCACTTTTTTTGTTTCAAGTGTCTTTTTAATGCATGATTTTATTTCATCTGTCACATGCGGTATAACCTGCACAGTGGCGCCAAGAAAATCGCCCTTTCTTTCCCTGTCAATTACATTTTTATATACCTTACCGGTAGTGAAGTTATTATACTTTGAAAGATTTTCGTCTATAAAACGCTCGTAGTGCCCCAGGTCAAGATCTGCTTCACCGCCGTCATCAGTCACAAAAACTTCCCCGTGCTGGAACGGGTTCATTGTGCCGGGATCAATATTTATATAAGGATCGAATTTCTGTATGGATACCGAAAAGCCCCGGGATTTAAGGAGCCTGCCCAGAGAAGCAGCGCAGATTCCTTTTCCAAGAGAAGAAAGGACCCCTCCTGTAATAAAAATATACCTGGTTTCCAATTTATCAGCCGCTTTCTGTTTTAATTGTTTGTTTTATTTTATTTATTTCTGCAATTAATTCAACAGCATGTTTTAAGGAAATATCGCTTTCTGACATACCGCTGAGCATTCTTGAAAGTTCACGTATCTTTGAATCATTAAAAAGTTGACTAATCTTTATTTTTGTCCGCCCTTTATCAACAATTTTATCTATAAAGAAATGGCTGTCTGCAAAAGCTGCTATCTGCGGGAGGTGTGTGATGCATATGACCTGGCACATACGGGATATCAAATGAAGTTTTTTGCCCACAGTTATTGCGGCACTTCCTCCTATGCCTGTATCGATTTCATCAAAAACCATCGAAATTATATTGTCCATCCCGCTTACTATTGATTTAAGAGCAAGCATTATCCTGGAAATCTCGCCGCCGGATGCGATTTTTGCAAGGGGCCTTGCGCTTTCCCCGGGGTTGAGTGATATCAGAAATTCCATTTCGTCAATGCCGTTTAATGTGGCTTTGACCTTTTTGCCATCAATATCAATATGACTCAGGTTTATACCTTCTGCTGCAATCCAGTTATTCTTAATTGTAAAAATTGAAGACCTGAAATTCAGTTCTGTAAGTTCTGCTTTTACCAGGCTTTCAAGAACAGTGATTAAATCTTTTCTTTTTAATGAAAGTTCTACAGCTCTTTGTGACATTTTTTCTTTTAATATTTTGAACTCACTGTTCTTCTCTTTTATGTCATCCTCAAGGTTTTCAAAACTTTCTATCTCAAGTTTAATCTTTTCCATATACTGCAGAAGTTTGCTGCTATCCATATTATATTTTCTTTTTACTTCACTGATGGTAAACAACCTTTCCTGTATCTTATCAAGCTTATCTGCACTGAAGTGAAGATTTTCATTATAATCCATAATATATTTACTGAGCTCATTTAAAACTGCAGCAAGTGAATCTATATCGTTTATAAACTTTTCATAGTTCCTGTCTATATTTGCCAGTTCATATATGTTTTTTTGTATCAGTGAAATATTTTCCAGGAGAGAGCCCTGCTCATCTTTTAATCCGTTCAAAATATCAATAGTGCTTGC
>CAZGTW010000041.1:0-3461 GCA_964528815.1 uncultured Actinomycetota bacterium
TATCGAAAAGGGGCAGAAAATAAAACCTGAGGACCTTACCCTTATCCAGTATTATAAGGGCTCGCTGCCTGAGGGATATAAGACAAGCCAGGAAGAAATAATAGGGCGCGTTGCAGCAGTTAAAAGATGTGCAGGCGATCCTGTGACCGAGGCAGTTTTTGCTGAGGCAAAAAGCGGTGTACAAAAACTGGAGCAGCTCTCAAAAGGGGAGATACTTATTGCAATAAACCTTTCATATTATGAGCCCCTTGTTGAAACAATAACCGCAGGAAACAAAATCTGTATTGTCTCAACAAAAAAAGAAGAAAAGGGCTATTCGGCTTATGGAGAAAACTATCTGCAGAACACAGGCAATGCTTACCCTGGCAGCAATAATGCAGAAAATGCAGGTACATCAACTTACCAGTTATCAGGAAATGTAATAATAATAGATGAACAGATTGTAATTAAAAACCTTGTTGTCATAGATATCATTAAAAAAGAAGCTGCAGATAATAATTTTTTAGCAGCCGGTGATAAAAACAGCTACAGCCTGCTTGTAAAATGCAACCTTAATGAGGCTCCTGTATTATCAAGGATAACAAAAGAAGATGATTACAAGATTTTTCTGGAGAAACTCTGAAAGAAAAAAACTTTGAAAATACAAACATAATATCAGTCATATCAAACAAAGGCGGGTCAGGCAAGACATCAGTGGCAATAGGGCTTGGATGCTATTACAGCATAAGATTAAAACAACCTACACTGCTTCTTGAGCTTGACTGCTCTCCCGGCGATTTCGGGGCCCTTTTTGATATAGAGCCGCAAATCTCACTTGATATGGCAATGCGATTTCCTGAAGAATGCAGGAAATGCATAAAAAAAGTGCAGCACAACCTTGATATATTAAAAGGCATGGCAAATCCGATAATAGCTGAAGGAGTTGCCCAGGGGCAGCTGCTGAGTATGGTAGAAAAAATAGCAGGCGATTATGAAAACATAATAATAGATACCCAGTCGGTTTTAAACGGGCTCGTGCTTGATGCGCTTTCTTTTTCAAGGCACATCCTCCTTATAACCGAGTGCTCGATTGAAAGCTTTAACAGGGTACTGAATTTTAATGAGATATTGACAAATAATTTTGGAGTAAAAAACAGCAGGATATCTCTTATTGTAAATAAAAAGCAAAGGCCGGATTTTTTAAAAGTCTGGGACATTTCAAAAATGTCCGGCCATCCTGTCAGCGGTTTTATTGGATATGACAGGCGCTTTAATAAGTCCATGGCCATAACAGGGGTGGATAAAATTGAAAAAACAAGATTTTATAAACAGCTTTGCAGGATAATTGAAAATGAGTTTAAAGGAAAGGCTCCAGGACGGCACAAAGTATGAAGATGAGCTTCTCAGTGCCTTAAAGGAAAGGGTCAAAAAAGATAAGGATTTCTTTGCAGGAAGTTTTGAAGGGCGGCAGGGCTACCAGTCAAAAATCTGCCTTCTTGCAAGGGACATATTGCAGCAGGAGTACCAGACAGTTGTGCCTGAAGTAAGCGGGCAATTTATTGAAAATGCGGTTTCTTCAATATTTGGCCTGGGCGCTCTTGAAAGATATCTTCAGGACAGCCGGATAACTGACATTTTTATACAGGATACTGAAATGATAATAATAAAAGACGGTATAAAAGTGTTTCTTGGCAAAGTATTTGAAGATATTGAAGAAGTGATGCTATTAATAGACAGGATAAAGCTGTCATCAGGAAAATCAGTCGATCAGCGCATGCCTTTTTTAAATACTGACCTGTATGACGGGAGCAGGTGCTCGATTATTATCCCGCCTGTTTCAGACAGGATATATATAAGCATAAGGGTATTTAACTGCAGGGACTTTGAACTTGAGGACCTTATGGGGCTGGGGATGTTCGGCACTGATATGCTTATTTTGCTTAAAAGCTTTGTCGTCAAAAAAAAGAACATCATTATTTCCGGCTCGATGGGCTCAGGTAAAACTACACTGCTCAGCTCCCTTGCAAGGCTGATCCCTGAAAATGAAATAATAAGCCTTATACAGGACCTTCCTGAAATAAAGCTTGCGAGCCACAAATACCTCCGCATGCTTACCACAAGGCCCAAGACAAGAGAGACTGATTTTGAGATTAACCAGGAAAGGCTGCTTTTTGAGACATTGAGGATGAAAGCGGACCGCATAATTGTAGGAGAGGTAAGAGACAGCACTGCTGCCTACCAGATGCTTCAGGCATTAAACACGGGTCATCGGGGAAGTTTTAGCACCATCCATGCTGATTCTGCATATGATGCATTGCTTCGCATAGAAATGCTTGCCATGGAGCACAGGCCGAATTTAAGCAGCGGCGCAGTAAAGAAAATAGTGTCGCGTGCAATAGATATTGTAATTTTTCTGGAGCCGCAAAAGGATGAGGCCAATAACATTACAGCAAGGAAAATAAAAGAAATCATCGAAGTGGGGCAAACACTTGACAGCAGGGGGGATTACTCATTAAGCCAGCTATACTGATATCACTGTTTTATCTTATAGGGTCTCTTTATTTATTCGGCTCCATTTCGCTTTATGCGGGCTTTAAAAGGGACAGGATGATCGCCAGGCTCAAAAGAAGCTATGGAAGCGCTTACGGCAAAGCAGGGGTAGAGCAGGGGCCGGGCACAGCATCCGGCGGTAAAAAAGATGGCTCAAAACCCGGTCTTTTAACTGCTGCTGCAAAACTTAAAGTATGGCTTTCAGGAAGTGGGCTTGATATTGAGCCGCATGACTTTTTAATGGCTGCAGCAATAATTTACTCTGCAGTTTTTATTGCAAGCCTTTTTTCAAGAAATGCCATTATTATATTTTTGACGGTATCTGCAGCAATTACTATTATATTTTTCATATTTACCGGGACCAGGGCAAGAAAGCTTGTATCAAAAAAAGAGGCACAGATGGAAACCTTTTTAATCGACATTACCGGAAACCTTTATGCCAATCCCAATATCCTTCAATGCATACAGAAAACTATGCAGGATACCGAATACCCGTTAAGGGCTGATTTCGAGGCGGTAGTTGACCAGACAAGGCGGGGAGTGATTTTAAATGATGCACTTGAGAACATGATTGCCGCAAATTCAAGCAGGATAATCAAGTTTATAATCTCAGGGCTTATTGCAGCTAATGAAAAAGGCGTTGACCTTATAAGTTTTTTAAAGGACCAGGTCGACTATTTAAGGGAGAAGAAAAGCATAACAAGCTACATAAGGATACTGAGCTCAGGACCGCGTTATTCTTCATATGTAATCATGCTGATACCCGTTGTGGTGTTAGGTGCAGTTTCATTTTTGAACCGCGGATTTGCCCAAAGCCTCATAAGCCCGCCTGGCCTCTGGGTGCTTATTTATTCTGCAATAAGCTTTACTGCAGGATTTCTGCTAATAAATAAGATAGTAAATCTGACAGAAGGTCCAGACAAGTGAAAAAA
>CAZGTW010000041.1:3561-11397 GCA_964528815.1 uncultured Actinomycetota bacterium
CTTATGGCATCGCTTCTGAAGGCCGGCCTGTCACTTGATGAATGCATCCTTTATATAACAAGAAACTTAAATGGTGAGATAGCGGGCCTTTTTTCAATATATCATACCAGGATGCTTGACGGCAGCACCAGGCAGCAATCATACGATATTGCGGGCAGGCTCTCATTCTGTTATGAGTTTAAAAGCTTTACCAAGCTTCTTTACCAGTCAGAGACTGTGGGAAATCCTGTAAGTGAGGTACTGCGGGACCTTTCAAAAGTATATAGAAACAATCAGCGGGACCATTTGAAAATAAGGGCAGAAAAACTTGAAAGCAATTTAATAATCATTGTGTTTATCTTTATTTTCGTTCCGATGCTTGCCCTGTTTTTAATTCCTGTGCTGCCGCAGATAAAGATGATAGCAGGTTAGGGAAAATTTTTTTATATATTATTACTAATATTTAATATTACTTGTAAATACTATAAATAAAATACTGTCAGTAATGGATATGATAAAAACAATTAAAAAAACAGAAAGGAAAAGAAATGAAAAAAATGCCTGCACTAAAACAAGTGTTTCCAAAAATATTAAAAAAAGATTTGTCTGCACAAGAGGGAGCTACCTTAATAGAAATCGCACTCTATATTGCGCTGGTTGTTATCGTGTGTATAGCGGTAGTTGCATCTTTAGGCGGAAAGCTTCAGGGCGTATTTACTACAATAGTAAACAGCCTTTAAAAAGCAGGTATAAAAGAAACTGCAGAGGTTGCAGCCGGAGTACTCAGAAAACAAATATACTGCAAAAAAAAGAGCATGGAAATGTGCTTCTTGAGCTGGCAATAGTTTTTCCGGTGCTTATCCTCCTTATTTCAGGGATTGTGCAGTTCGGCTTTATTTTAAATGCAAAAATTGCAGTTAATTCTGCAGCATATGAGGCATCCAGGGCAGCTACGCTGTCAGGGGACCCGTTTTCTGCTGCCCTGTCGGCAGCATCAAATTATGCCGGGGGAAACCTTCCGGGATGGGACCTCTCATCAAGGCTGAAAGTCAATGTCCAGGCGCCTGACGGGACTCCGGGCTCAGAAGTCAAAGTGGAGGTCATATATTCTGTCCCGGTGTTTTTTTCAAAAATCGCTCCCTTTTCAAACTGGCAGAATGCATATACAGATGTAAGGGGCGTTTCAGTAATGCGGATTGAGGAGAAGGAGTAAAAATTGGGTTTTAATAAAAAAGCATTATTTTTTATATACAGGAAAATATACAGGATGATGGGTTTTACAGATGGAAAGGATTATGCAAGAAAAACAATAAGGTACCTTTTGCCGCTTCTGGTCGCGGTATTTTACCTTATGAGTGTTTTTATACCTTTTTTTGTGTTCCAGCAGGATATATTCGGGGATGGCTGGCTAAAAGTCGATGCACCTGAGGGGGAACTTATCTGGATAGACACTTCCCACTGGGAGACAAGAAAAGTACTGATAAACGATGGCCACTGGGAGAATGCCACGCGGCAGCGCTGGATAGATACATCCTATATTGTAAGAGACGGTTATTATGCAACCGGCCAATACAGGGTATGGGTCGAGCAGGTAGACCTTGAGCCCTATACTGCAGCAAGATATGTCGACACCTCACACTGGGAGACAAGATACAGGTATGTGGACAGTTTTGTCCCTGTCAATTTCACAGTAATTTCAGGTACAGACAGCTACGGGTGGAGCGTTTATGCTTTTGCTGCACAGTCAAGGGGGATGCAGCAGGTCACATATAATGGGGCAAATTATATGGCAAGTGTGTATGTTATAGATTACAGGCCCGCAAGGGGCGGCCGGGTATATGCCACAAAATATGTTTTTGCATACAGGCTCGATAAACAAAAACAGTATTACAATGAATATGTAAGGTCCGGATACTGGCAATCCTACACTGCATACAGGTATGTTGATAACTCACACTGGGAGACAAGGACCGGACGCTACTGGGTAGATACATCATATACTGTAAACTCGGGTTACTGGCAAAGCTATAATGAGCGGACCTGGGTGGATACAAGCTATTATCAGGATGGCCAGGTATGGGTAAGAAGCGGGTTTTATGGCCAGCCTTTGCACGGAAAAATCTTGGTAAAGAAAGACCCGCCTTTTGTATTTACAAAATGGCACAAAGACAGTGCGGGAAGCCAATGCAGCATGGAGCTACAGATTAGCTGGCAAATTGATAACAGTGCCCTGGAGCCCGGCGCACAACCGGCACAGTTCAGCCGGGCATATATTTACCAGGAGCTTATAAGATTTTCAGGGCGCGGAACAGAAAAAATAATTATTTTTGATAAAAATACAGGGCCCTCACAACAGGGCAGTATTATTGCCTCTGCAGTATTTGATTATGCCGGAAGCAGTGAAAGCATACTTCATATATATCTTTATACAGATGATAACCGGTCGGTACATGCTTATTTTGAAAATCCTGTAAACGGATACAGATCCATAAACCTGGACCCGGGCGGCACCTCATCGGGCCCGGAAGCCTGGCTTGGAGGAAACACTTATGGCGAAGCCGAATTTTAACAAAAACCACAGGGGCTCTGTCCTTATATTGTTTGCGTTTTTAATGCCCCTTTTTATATTCATGGCAGGGGCAGCAGTTGATGCGGGAAGGGCATTTGTCTGTAAGGCTGAGATAAACAAGGCATGTATGATTGCTGCAGAAGAAGCGTCAAAAGAGATAGACATTGACTTTGCACAGATGCAGGGCTCGGTAATAATCGATACTAAATCTTTTAAAGAGACAGTGTCCAAATACTTTTACAGCAATATCCTGCCAAAAGATAATTACAATATAGAATCGCTTGAGGTTGATATAATGGATTCACAAGACAATCCCGAATATATAATTATTAAGTGCCGCTGCAGGATAAACTGCTTTTTTTTAAAAGCTGCAGGGATAGATTCCATAGCAGTCAATTCCGCTGCGACTGGCAGGTTAAGAAGGATAAAATAATAAAGATTTTACTGCTGCACACTGAACTCCAGGGTCCTGTATAACTCGCCGTTAAACCTGATTTCTGCAGAGTATTTGCCTGCAGGAAACTGTGTTGCAATATTTATGTTGAAGCTGTGGTAGCCGGAGCCGTCACCTGAAGGAGTAAAGCTCTGGGCGCTGAGCTCCTTTTTTGTGTCAAGATATGTCCAGATCACTGAAAGGTGGTCAGATACAGTAAAATTCTTAAACTGTATGGAAATATAGATAGAATTTGTGCCGGCAGGAAAGCTGTCTGTAATATCTATGGGGCCGTAATTTGAATCGACATCTTTGCAGGTAACAACATTTACAACTTCAGGGTCCCCCTTGACAAGCACTTCCTTGACTTCATCAAGCTTTATCTGGCTTCCTGCGCATGAAACAGCCAATAAAGCAAAAAGCATTGCAGATATTATAAAGACAGAAAACAAGATTTTTCTTTTAGCCATTTTTTCTTTTAATTCTTTCCTTATTTATTTCCCGGTTTAGTGATTAAATGATTTATATCTTTCTTTATTTTCTCTTGTAAAGGCCGATAAATTCTGTTTTTCCAATTATATGGCCTTCCATTGATTTTTCAAGTTCGCGCAGCCCCGCCCCGTATTTTAAGTCCAGCATGCAGTCAAGGGCATAAAGCTTGAAAAAATACCTGTGGGTTCCGGAGGGAGGGCAGGGCCCGCCATACCCGGTATCTCCAAAACTTGTCTTGCCTTCAATAGCATTTGCAGGCAGACTGTTTTCTTCAATTATGGCTGTCGAAGGGCCGATGTTCCAGGCAGTCCAGTGGAGCCAGGTTTTCATCGCAGCATCCGGGTCATCCATTATTAAAGCAAGAGAAACTGCGCCGGACGGGACCCCGGAAATTTTCAGCGGCGGACTAATATTGATGCCGTCACATGTATATTTTGAGGGCATCAGCATATTATGTTCAAATGCAGGTGATGATATTTCCATTATTTTCTCCCGTTTTAAGAATTTTTATATGAATTCCATATGATTTTTTATTATATTATTATATAACAAGTTTTTACAGGCCGGGGCTTTTTTATTTGCAGAGATTATGCTTTTTAGCGTATATTATATTCTGCCAAAATATTAAAATATAAAAATCGTTATATTTCTAAGAGAGGGCTAAAAAAATGAAAGAGTATCTTTTTCCTGATACGGTGGAAGTAATTGTCGAGGTTCCAAAGGGCTGCAGGAACAAATATGAGTTTGACCATAAGACAAACCGCATAAAGCTTGACAGGGTGCTCTTCAGCGCTGTGCATTATCCGGCAGATTATGGCTATGTGTGCGGCACCCTGGCAGAAGACGGGGACGAGGTCGATGTCCTTGTATTAATAGAAGAACCGACATTTTCAGGCTGCCTGATAGAGGCAAGGCCCATAGGCATGCTCAAGATGAAAGATGAAAAAGGCATAGATAATAAGATACTGGCAGTGCCGGCAACTGATCCTGTCTGGAATTATATAAATGACCTTCATGAGATCTCTCCCCACATCCTTACAGAAATCGAGAATTTCTTTCTGACATATAAAAAACTTGAGGCCAAATCAGTAATCTCAGACGGATGGAAGTCCGCAAGCTTTGCTAAAGAGTATTTAAATGACAGGAGAAAACCTTAAAAAACGGGAAATAATGCAAAATAGCAGCAAAAAAAGGGAAAAACTGAAAGATTTTTACCTGTCCATAAAAGACTGCGAAAAATGCAGCCTCGGTGCCACCAGGACTAATTTTGTCTTTGGAAGCGGTAATTCATGCGCACAGATTATTTTTATAGGTGAGGCACCAGGCAAAAATGAAGACCTGCAGGGAAAGCCTTTTGTCGGCCAGGCAGGAAAGCTGCTTGACAGCCTGCTTGGGTCCATAGGTTTTACAAGAAGCGATGTCTTTATAGCAAATGTGTTAAAATGCAGGCCTCCGCAGAACAGGGACCCGGAAGTTTCAGAGATAAACATTTGCAAGGGCTACCTCTTTGAACAGATAGAAATCATAGACCCTGCCATTATATGCACCATGGGCCGATATTCCACCCAGTTAATACTTGATACCACAAACGGGATAAATACATTGAGGGGCAAAATATTTAAGGCGGGCAGCAGGATAATAATTCCCATAAACCATCCCGCTGCTGCCCTGTACACCCCGTCGCGCCTGTCGCTTTTAAAAGATGATTTTGCAAGGATAAAAACAGTATTGGATAAAATTGAAAGTGATACGAAAGCCTGCGATATTGAAGCTTTAAGCATTGAGAACATAAGCAGCAGCAAAGAAGCTTCAGTTTCCGGAGCCAGTGAAGCTTTAAATAATCAGGCGCAGCCGTCAATAGCTCTTTCCGCTAACGAAGAAGCAGTAAGCGGGGAACCTGCAGGCACCTTGCAGAAACCAGGGGCCCTGCAGGATGAAAGCAGGCAGCTGGGATTGTTTTAACCGCAGGCAATATAAGAATTTTATTGAAAATATTTAGATGTTAATACAATATATATCAGATAATCCCCAAAAGACAGTAAAAGCAGGTTCACTATTTGCAAAGGTGCTTGGCCGCTTTGATACCGTTCTTCTAAGCGGTGAGCTGGGGGCAGGAAAGACAACATTTATTACAGGGGTGGCGGCTGCTCTGGGCATAAAAGAAAATATCTCAAGCCCGAGTTTTGCAATTTTTAATGTCTATAATGCAAAAAACAGGAGAAAATTTGTGCATGCGGACCTGTACAGGCTTGACGGCATTGATGAAATAATAAATACAGGAATCGAAGATTATTTATATGACAAAAACACCCTGGTATTTATCGAGTGGGGAACAAAGCTTGGGGGATATCTTAAAAATGATTTTATTGAAATTGATTTTAGTTACCTGGAGGATACAAAAAGAAAGATTGTTTTTAAAAGCGCCAACAGGTACTGGGATAAAAAACTTGAAAAACTGGAAGTTATATTAAAAAAATGCAGATATTAGCAGTAGAAAGCAGCACAAAACATCTTAGTGTTTCACTGTCAAAGGATGGATGCCAGGCAGGCTCGGCCCTTTTAAAAAGCGGCCAGGGATTCATGTCAAATATAATAAATGTTATTGACACGGTGCTTAAAAAGAGCCGCATACAGCTTGAAAGTGTTGATTTCTTTGCGGCAAATACAGGCCCCGGCGATTTTACCGGCACAAGGATAGGGCTCAGCATTGTAAAGACCCTTGCCCTTGTTTTAAATAAGCCGGTTTTTGCTGTCACATGCCCAGATGTTTATGCTGCTTCCATACTTGAAAATAATGCAGCCAGGATAAATGCAGGGCTTTTAAAGTCAGGTTCAGCCCTTGCCGTTCCTGTCATAGACGTAAAGAGAAACGAGCTTTTTTTCTCTGTATATGAGGCAGGTTTTGGCCAGTACAGTGAATCTGTCGCTTCATCGCCTGTTAAAGGCGCATCTCTTTATATCAGGAAATTGACAGATAACTATCTTGTAGAATGTGATGGCTTTATCTCTAAACTTGAAGAAGTGCTTCTTGCCGGCTCCCTTATAATGTCAGACCCGGCAAAAACTGCCATCTACTGCGGCGGGACAGCATTTGATTACTATGGCCACCTTGCAGCCGACCTTAAAAAATCCGGCTACAACTTTATTATAAATAAAAAAACAATTTTTCCGCACGCAGATTATATCAACAGATGTGCAGCTTACAGGGCGGGCAGGAAAGATACTGCCGGGGATAAAAATATCATGCCGGTTTATGTAAGGGAGTTTGTGCCATTTAAATGAGCCAGTGTTATAGAAAAGAACTGAATATATTGGGAATAGAGACATCCTGCGACGATACATGCGCTGCAGTTGTAAGCGACGGCAGGAATGTACTGTCAAATGTTGTTGCCAGCCAGCATGAGATACATGAAAAATACGGCGGTGTGGTTCCCGAGCTTGCCTCGCGCCGGCACATTGAAATGATAGACATAATAATAGGCGAAGCAATGCTTCGCTCAGGACTGGCGCTTGACGATATTGCTGCAGTAGCTGTCACCAACAGGCCGGGCCTTGTCGGCTCGCTTCTTGTAGGGGCAGGTGCAGCAAAAGCCATTGCTTATGCAAAGAAAATACCGCTTATTGCAATAAACCACTTAAAAGCCCACCTTTTTTCCAATATGCTCATAAAGCCGGACATGGGGGCAGGTTTTATAGGGCTCATTGTGTCAGGGGGCCACTCAAGCCTTTATAAGGTGGATCATGACTGGACAATATCAGAGATAGGCCATACAGTTGATGATGCGGCAGGAGAGGCTTTTGACAAGATTGCAAGATTTCTTGAACTTGGATATCCCGGCGGGCCGGTAATTGACAGGCTGGCAAAACAGGGAAGAGCCGGTGCGGTTTTAATGCCAAGGCCCATGCTGGAAAGCGGTGATTTTAATTTCAGCTTCAGCGGATTAAAAACAGCAGTTATTTATAAGGTGCGCAAAGAGCCTGCAATTAAAAAACCTGAAAATATTGTCGACCTTGCAGCTTCTTTCCAGGAAGCAATAGCAGAGGTGCTTGTGGAAAAAACAGTCAGGGCAGCCAAAAGATTCGGGTATAACAAGATACTGGTCAGCGGAGGAGTTGCGGCAAACAGCAGGGTGAGGGAGCTTTTTGCGCAAAGGGCCGAAGCTGAAAATATTGAGCTTTTCATCCCTCCTCTGTATCTTTGTATGGATAATGCTGCCATGGTGGCATGCCTTGGATATCATGAATATGTGGCAGGAAACTTTGCGCCCCCCACAATGGATGTATACTCAAGAAGCGACATCTGATTTTACTGTAAACACAGGCATATTTTTTCATTAAAAAAAGTAAATGCCTTTGATAATTA
>CAZGTW010000042.1:0-11011 GCA_964528815.1 uncultured Actinomycetota bacterium
GTGGCTCCAGCGTTTCAATAAATTTATTGAAAACAGCAATAGTTAAAATGCTGATGCCTTATTTTTATATTTAAATATTTAATATATTTAAAACCAGATATATTATAATTATAATCAGGATTATAAACTGGTTATTACTGATTAAAACATTATTTATCTTAACAGGAGGTTTAAAAAATGGCAGAAAGAACTGCAAAAGATATAATGACGGCTAAAGTAATAACTATAAGTAAAGATGCAACAATAGGGGAGCTTTCAAGAATGCTGCTGAAAAACAAAATAAGCGGTGTTCCGGTTGTAGATAGTGAAGGCAAGCTTATTGGAATGGTAACAGATGCAGATATAATAACTGAAGACATGGAGCCGATGTTTCCAATTTATTTTGATCCCCTGATTATCTCATATGCTTTTATTGAGAATTTTGAAAAATACCAGAAGGATGCAAAAGAATACCTTGAAACTAAAGTCGAGGAAATTATGGCAAGAAGGGTAAAATCAGTAAAAAAAGAGACCCCAGTAAATGAGATAGCCAGGATAATGGTCAAAGACAGGATTAACCGGATACCTGTAGTTGATGAAAATAATAAAGTAATAGGGATAATTGCCAGGGCAGATATATTAAAATCAATGGTTGTTGATGCAGAGAAAGCTGACTGAACCGGCAATCATGATCTAAAACCATTTTTTACGCTTGAAATAAAAAATCAGGAAAATGCCCACCCCTATTATAATTGCCCATACTATAAGATAGCCATATTTAAATGATAATTCTGGCATCCACTTAAAATTCATGCCATAAATGCTTGCAATAAAAGTCAGCGGAATAAATACCGCAGAAAAAATTGTAAGTATCTTCATTATTTCGTTAAGTTTATTGCTCATGCTCGAAAGATATATTTCTATCATTTCTGAAAGCATTTCACGATATGTTTCAACGGTGTCGATAACCTGGGTAATATGGTCATAAATATCCCTTAGATACAGCTTTGTATTGCTTTTTATGAGTTTTGATGTGCTGCGGTCAAGGCTGGCTATTACTTCCCGGAGGGGCCAGACAGATTTTCGTATGAAAAGCATATTTCTTTTAAGTTTATAAACAGCTGCAAGTGTTTTCTGTGTGGGGTTGGCAACTATTTTATTTTCGAAATTCTCAATCCTTTCCCCGATTACTTCACAGACTTTAAAGTAATTATCAACTATTGCATCTATTAACATATAAGCAATGTAATCTGGCCCCTGTTTTCTTGCTGGAGATTTTTCATTCTTTAACATTTTCCTTATTGGATCGTATATATCAAGTGGTGATTCCTGGAAAGAAATGATATAGTTCTTCCCGAATATTATACTTACCTGTTCGATTGTAAGTTCATTTGCTTTTGGGTCCGAGTCTATCATTTTTAGCACCACATAAGTGTATTCATCCATGGCCTCTGTTTTTGGCCTTTGCTCAGTATTTAATATATCCTCCATAATTAGAGGATGGAAACCAAAACATCCGCCGAGTTCTTCAAGGACATGTATATCATGCAGGCCATCAATATTTATCCAGGTGATAGACTGGTCATCTTTGTACGGGAAACATTGAGAGATATTTTCAAGATTCTTTTCTATAAAATCTTTTTTGCTATAGTCGATAAGCTTTATTTTAGTTTTACTCAATCTTTTTTCGCCAATGTGAATAAGAGCGCCAGCCGGAAGGCCCGATTTTTTTGATCTTCTGCCTTTAATGTCAACCATTTCTCTTCCCCTTAATATTAAACACAACCTGCATTTTTATGCAGTATTTTTTAATTATAAATAAAATGTTTTTACTAAACGACCTTTCATTTTTTTACAAGTAAAAACCGTTAACAAATTTATTATCTATCAATTAATATTCTAAATCCAAAAAAATAACTTGACAAAAAAAAATTAAAATTATAATTTATTACTATATAACAATATTGTTATATTTATATATTAAACCCAGGGGATAATATGATTAAAAACAATTTCTATAATCTGCATGCAGAGATCTGCAAGACAATATCAAACCCCAACCGGCAGGCAATACTAGATAATTTACGTGATGGTGAAATGACTGTTACAGAGCTTGTAAACAAGACAGGCATTTCCCAGGCAAACCTTTCCCAGCACCTGTCGATTTTAAGGTCAAAAGGAGTGGTTAACACCAGGCGGGATGGAAATAATATTTATTACTCTATTTCAAATGCCAAAATAATACAGGCCTATGATCTTTTAACAGAGGTTCTGCAGGACTCTTATGAAAGCAAACGCCAGACAATAACTGACGCAAAAGACGACAAAATTTAAAAACCATTTAAATTGCTGAATTAATCAAATTATATTTCAAGGAAGAGAGAATTAAGTATGAGCAAAACTGACTTCGCTTACATAAAAGAAAGATTTCAAGACAGGGTGACTTTCAACAAGATAGAAAGAAAATTATACAGTCATGATATTGCAGCTATGCCTGGCCTGGTAAAGCCACTGGTTGGCAATAAGACAGCAGAAGCAGTAGTCCAGCCAGTAAATGAAGAAGAACTTATAGAGCTGGTAGTTTGGGCATCAAAGAATAATATTTCAATTGTTCCACGAGGTAAAGCTACTTCAGGTTATGGTGGTGTCATTCCGTTAAAAAAGAGTATTGTAGTTGATTTTCATAGAATGGATAAGATATTTGAGATTGATGCGGCCAATAAGACTGCAAGGGTTCAACCTGGTATAATTTGGGAAAAGATGGACTCCGAGCTTGCCAAAAAATCACTGACTCTGAAATTATATCCTTCAAGTTATCCCGGATCTACAGTTGGAGGTTGGCTGGCTCACGGTGGTTCAGGCATCGGTTCATTTGAAGCAGGAGAATTTAAAAATAATGTCATAAGTGCCAGAGTTGTGCTTGGTGATGGAACTGTCAAAGAATTCAAAGGTGATGAGATAGATTTAATAGCAGATGCCGAGGGTATCACAGGGCTGATAAGTGAAGTGACTTTTAAAGTGATGAAGCTTGAAGAAATGGTATTATCTGCAGTAGCATTTAAGGATACAAAATCATTCCAGAAATTTGCTGAGAAGGTAATTTCCATGAAATTGCCAATCTGGTCGCTTCTTTTTATAAATCCAAAAATGGCAGAGTTAAAGAATATATCTCCACTAAGGCAGCACGAAGGACATGAAGTGGAAGAAAGAGTTAAATTACCATCTGCATATATTGTTACAGTTACATTCAGAGTAAAAGATAAAAAAACTGTCATGGATGGCCTTGAAAGTATTGTGAGTGAATGTGGCGCGGAATTCCTAAGCGATGAGGTTGCACAACACGAGTGGAAGAACCGTTTTAAATTGATGGTTGTTAAAAGGCTAGGCCCGAGCCTTGTGCCTGCAGAAGTGGTTATACCTCTTGAAAATATCGGCGATGCATTAAAAGAAATAGAAGAGAAAATAAAACAGCCTCTTGTAAAGGAAGGAGTTGTGGTCCAGAATAATTCCGGCAAGCCCGAAGTTGTACTGCTGGGATTTATTCCAAGTGACCAGAGAAAATTCAGTTACAATTTCGTTTTCACTCTTTCCCTGTCTATTATTAAAATTGCTGAAAAATATGGCGGCAGGCCTTATGCAACCGGCATCTATTTTGCAGCATGGGCAAATAAAATATTCGGTAAGAAAAGGATTGAAAAAATAATTTCTTTCAAATCGAAAGAAGATCCGTTTGGAATAATGAACCCCGGCAAGGTTATTGCAAGAAATAAATTAGGCTTTCTGATGAACCTTGCATCAAAAATGGAATTCTTGCTCAGGCCGATTGCAAATAGTGTTATCCAGAGAATAGGGGAACACCCTAAAAAACAGGTAAAGGGCGTGCCGGCAGATGTTGTATGGTATGCTTATGCCTGTTCGCAATGCGGGTATTGTGTTCCTACCTGTGACCAGTTTTATGGAAGGGGCTGGGAGAGCCAGAGCCCCAGGGGAAGGTGGTACTGGCTAAGAGAATTTATAGAAGGTAGGGCAAAATGGGATCAGTATATGGTTGATTCCTTTATTGCCTGCACAACTTGTGAGCTATGCAATCTAAGGTGTTCGGCCAACCTGCCAATTGAACCTTCATGGATGAAATTACGTGGCGAGCTCATTAATGAAGAGAATAAAATGACTTTTCCACCTTTCGAGATAATGGCAGCAGCTTTAAGCAAAGAAGGAGACATTTGGGCCGGTTATCGAAAAAACAGGAGCGACTGGTTCCCCGAAAATTTACAGGAAAAGCATGGGCCAGGTAAAAAGCACAGTGCAGTATATTTTGCAGGCTGTACGGCCAGTTATGTAGAAAACGATATAGGTATTGCAAGCATAAGGCTGCTTGATGAAGCGGGTGTAGATTTTGGTTATGTAGGTAACAAAGAAAATTGCTGCGGAACACCGATGCTGGTAGCAGGTAAATGGGACGTATTTGCTGAAACTTTAAAAAAGAATGTCGAGGCTGTAAAAGAAGCTGGAGCCGACACAGTTATTTGCTCATGCCCTGCATGCGATATGATGTGGCGCACCGTATATCCTGAGTGGGCTAAAAAACTTGGGATCGATTATGATATCAAGGCAAAGCATTACAGCGAAGTGATTGCTGAGAAGATAAAGACAAAAGAATTTGTATTTCCTGATAAAGAGTTGAAGAAAGAAAAGGTTACCTGGCACGACTCCTGCCATATAGGGCGAGCCAGTGGCGTATATGATGAACCAAGGGAAATATTAAAAGCAATGCCAAATGTCAATTTTGTTGAGATGGAATACAACAGGGAAAATGCTCACTGCTGCGGCAGTGTGCTGACATTAATAAAAGACCCTCCTGTTGCTGCAGAAGTTGGGAAAACAAGACTTGATGAAGCAATTCAAGCAGGAGCAGAAAAAGTGATTTCATTGTGCCCATGTTGCCAGTTCCAGTTCAGGGTTACAGTAGATAAAAAGAAACTACCAGTAAGGATACAGGACCTTGCAAGTTTTTCATGCCAGGCTTTAGGATATAATTATCCTGACCCTGATCCGGAAGTGCAGAAACAATGGGCAGTATTTGAGGCAATGATAGCGTTAATGTCACCAAAAGGTTTTGCAGAATTAATGGGTACAATGTGGCCACAGTTAATGGATGCTATGCCAATGAAAATGGGTAAGTTAATGCATACAATGGGCAGGGCACCATGGATGTTAAAGCTTATGAAGCCAATGCTTCCTGTACTTTTTCCATTATTGCTTCCAAAGATGATGCCTAAAGTAATGGATGTGATGCTTCAAAGGATTGCTGAGAAGATACCAATGCCTGATTACATGGCAGAGCAGATGCCAGAAATGATGCCAAAAGTTATGGGCAACCTTATGCCGCATATGATAAAAGACCTGGTGCCGCTGGTAACACAGCCAATGATAGATTATTTGATTTCGGGAAAATAGGAGGGGATTAAACATGGCAGACGGAAATGCAGTGGATAAAAATAAATCCAGAATAAAAATAATAATAGTAGGCGGGGTTGCAGCAGGCACATCAGCAGCAGTGAGAGCAAGACGTTTATCAGAAGTTGCTGAAATAGTGATTTACGAAAAATATAAGTATATTTCTTTTGCGACCTGCGGACTGCCTTACTTCGTGTCAGATAAAATAAATAATATTTCTGACCTTATAATAAATAATTCCAGGCAGTTTGAAAAACGATTTAATATTAGCGTAAGGACACTTCATGAAGTAACAAGAATTAATCCTGGCTCCAAAACTGTTGACGTGCGCGATATGAAGACCGGCAGGGTGTTTACAGATAGTTATGACAAATTAATAATTGCCACCGGCTCAGAACCGGTTGTCTACACGGCTGGCCTTGAAGGCATGAAAAATGTCTTCATGCTCAAAACAATTGATGAATCTGAAAGCTTGAAAGAATATATGGCTTTCCTGCATTCCAGAAATTTTTCAAAGCAAGATTTACATGGTGAGATGGATGGCAGTGTGGAGCTTGAGCCCTGCCAGCCTTTGAATGCAGTTATACTTGGAGGGGGCTATATTGGTCTTGAACTTATTGAAGCCTTTCTGTCAAAGGGTTTTAAGGTCACAGTAATAGAAAAAACCGGGCAGTTATTGCCAATGTTTGATTATGAAGTAATTGAATATATTGAAAATTACCTGGTATCTAAAGGTGTGGAACTTTTAAAAAACGAAGAAGTTGAAATTATTAAAAAAGACTCTAGCGGCAGTATTACCGTGATAATTACTACTGGAGGCAAACAACTTCCTGTAGACCTGGTATTTGTAAGTACCGGAACGAAACCCAATACCAGCCTGGCGAAAGAATGCGGGTTAGAAATCGGCCAGTCCGGCGCAATATCGGTTAATGACTTCATGCAGACAAGCAACCCGGATATTTTTGCAGCAGGCGATTGCTGCGAATGCACTGATTTTATAACAGGGAGCAAACAGGCATATAACCTTGCATTTATTGCAAATATGCAGGGAAGGTGCGCAGGAAGCAATTCTACAGGTGCAAGAGAAACATTTGGCGGAAGCATACCCACTTCAATCATCAAAATACTGGATGTTTCCATAGCCAAGACAGGCCTGGGTTTTTCACAGGCAAAAAAAATGGATATAAATGTTGCAAAAATAGAGCTTCATTACCTGAACCATGCGGGATATTATCCAGGCGCACAAATGATTCATATGCTTGCAATCTATGAAAAAAATACCGGCACAATAATCGGTTTTGAAGCAATTGGATGGGAAAGCGTGGACAAGAAACTGGACACCATGGCAGTTGCAATCAGGTCAAGGATGAAGATATGGGAACTGGAACACTTAAACCTGGGTTATCATCCTGCATACGGGTCAGCAAAAGATCCACTAAATATAATCGGGATGATAGGAGAAAATTTAAAGAATGGCCAGTATGACACCATTGATGCAGAAGAATTAAAAGAAAGGATGGCAGGCGTTAACCCGCCATTGGTAATAGATGTCAGGACAAAGCGAGAATTTGAAATCGACCATATTGAAAGTGCCATAAATATACCACTTGATGAGTTGAGGTCAAATATAGAAAAGCTTGATAAGGACAGTGAAATAGTCGTACATTGCAGGACAAGTTACAGGAGTTATCTTGCTTACAGGATACTTAAAAATAATGGTTTTAAGAATGTCAAAAACCTGAATGGTTCATACTTGAGCTGGGTGCGAAGATTATAAGTTTAGCTATTTGTGATTGAGGATAAATTGGATAAGCCTGATTTAAAAGATAAAAAAGTAAAATTCATAACATGTGATGTTGTTTATGATGAAGTAAAAGACAGGCTTCCGCAGGGCTGGGAAATAGTCAAATTTGAAAAAAGGCTGCATGAGAGAAGCGATTACCTGCGTGAGACCCTTCAGAAAGAAATAGATAATTCCCAGGATTATGACATTATAGTGCTGGGGTATGGCCTGTGCGGAAAATCAGTTGATGGCCTTGTTTCACAAAAAGCAATTATGATCCTTCCAAAATGTGACGACTGCATTTCACTTTTTCTGGGCTCTTCAGGGGAGTATAAAAAACAGATTGCAAAAGCGCCTGGAAGTTATTACCTCACAAGGGGTTATATCGGCGAGAGTGAGAATCCCATGCTCAGCAATTATGCTGAAATGAAGGAAAAATATGGCGAAGAAACTCTTGAGTGGCTGATAAAAGAAATGCTTAAAAACTATACAAGGCTTGTTTATATAAATACAGGTAATTACCCTCCTGAAGATTGGCGTGAAGTTGCCCGGGAGCAGGCTGAAAAGCTCAACCTTTCTTTTGAGGAAATAGCCGGAACTGATGAATTTTTTTCAAAGCTTGTATCCTGCGACTGGGATGGCGGATTTTTAATCATCGAGCCGGGCCAAAAAATAAGTTTTGAAATGTTTCTTGATAATGAAAGGGTCAACCATTGGCAAAAATAAGTGATTTTAAAATAGTAGCATTATATGGCAGCCCCAGAAGGGGAGGCAATACAGATGAGCTTTTGAACAATTTTTTAAGGGGCATAGGCGATAATGGCAAACTTGGAAAAGACCCGGAAATAAATATCATTATTGACAGGATAATTGTTTCCGACACCGGCATTTCACCCTGCAGGGAATGCAGGCATTGTTCTACAGACGGGCAGTGCATTGTAAATGACGGGATGCAGCAGATTTATCCGAAAATAATAGATTGTGATTTGCTGCTTGTAGGAAGCCCTATTTTTTTTACATCAGTGTCCGGCCAGCTTAAATCATTTATAGACAGGTTCCAGAGATTCTGGGCACTAAAATATGAACTCGGCAGAAAACTTGATGTAAAACAGGGCAGGAAAGGTATTTTGTTTTCCTGTGCGGGTTCAAAACCGCAGAGTATCTTTGATTGTACAAAAAAAATAATGCGGGCTTTTTTTGATGTAATTTATGTTGAATATTATGCAGATTTCCTTTATAACAGCATAGATTTTAAAGGTGACGTACAGAAAAGTCCGGATTTAATTCAAGAAGTCTATGATTTTGCAAAAAACAATAATTTTTAGTATGAAAGGCGGCAACAGTGAAGTCAGATAGAAAAAGTAAATACGGTTACAAAACAGGAAATAGTTTGCCGATAAAAAGCTTAAGCACAGATAAAAAGGTCATTTATGCAGTTTTAAGTACCATGATTTTGTCAGTTTTGCTGATGATGGTATTTACGGGCTGCCTGTCGGATCTGCCGATAAAACTAAATGATAAATCAGACGAGAGCCAGGTGGAGACATCTGAAGCGGCAACAACTCAGGACACAGGCACAGAATCTGCGTCAAATACCGAAACTGCAAAAGACAGCGGCGCAACAGAAACAGAAAAGGCCTATGCTAATGATTTTACCCTTCTAGATTTGGAAGGAAACGAAGTCTCATTACATGATTTTGAGGGTAAAATAGTGGTACTTAATTTCTGGGCCACCTGGTGCCCTCCCTGCAGGGCAGAGATACCTGATTTCGTAGATACTTATAATGCGTACAAGGACAAAGGGGTTCAATTTCTTGGGGTCTCTGATGATGATGTAAAATCGTTAATTGATTTTACAAAGGAATACAAGATAAATTATCCCACGCTTCTTG
This sequence comes from uncultured Actinomycetota bacterium, assembly GCA_964528815.1. GTDB lineage: Bacteria > Actinomycetota > Humimicrobiia > Humimicrobiales > Humimicrobiaceae > Fen731. Next base: position 9,112 of record CAZGTW010000042.1, read on the forward strand.
ATGGCTCAAAAGACAGTATAATGGGAAAATGGGGCATTACTGCAATACCTACCACCTTTGTGCTCAACGGCAGTGGTGAAGTGTTTTTTAACCAGGTGGGGATGATGACAAAAGATATGCTTATCAAAGCAATTGATGCTGCATTGCAGGCAGAAAGCGGACAGTAATAATTTTAAAATAATAATAATAATAATCTAATTAACAGGGAAATTAAAATATGTTGGAAGTAGGAATTTTTTCAGCTTTTCTTGCAGGGATACTATCCTTTGTAAGCCCGTGCGTGCTTCCGCTTGTGCCGGTCTACCTTGGTATAATGTCACGCAATGCAATATATAAGAGTGAGAAGATAAGATTTTCTGACAGGCTATATACCTTTTTTAATAGCCTGCTATTTGTTCTGGGCTTTTCAGTAATATTTATTGCCCTTGGTTCCACTGCTACTTTTTTCGGGCAGCTATTAAAGAATTACCTCGGTATTATAGGAAGGGTCGGAGGAGCAATACTTATAATTTTCGGGCTCCATTATGTAGGGCTTTTTAAGATACCATTTTTAAATATGGAAAAAAGGCTTCATATGCCAGAGTCTTTAAAGACCGGGTATCTCTGGTCCTTTCTTTTTGGTGTTATTTTTTCATTCGGGTGGGTGCCGTGTGTTGGCATGATTCTTTCTGCGATACTGCTGCTTGCCAGCAGGATGGAAACACTTGGACAGGGAATTATACTGCTTGTGGTTTTTTCTGCAGGACTTGGGCTGCCATTCATTCTTGCAAGCATATTTATAAGTTTTTTTTCGAATTTATTAAAAAAGGTAAACAGGCATTTAAACCTTATTTCTATAATATCAGGAGTTTTTCTCATTATTCTCGGTATAATATTTGTCCTGGATTATATGACTAAAATCATGGGATATGCAATGTCCTGGTTCCCATTCCTTTCAAGGCTCAGTATTTAAAAAATAATACTGATTTTTTTTGTTATGTGTTATTATTTTTCTTTGTTTTTTAAAAACGCATATCATTAACATAAACTATTTTTTTTCTTTTAAAAAGGAGGGTCATTTTGACAGCTGTTGATCCAATTGCTTTTACTATTGGTAATTTTGTAGTCAGATGGTATGGCATACTTATTGCCCTTGCACTGGTTCTTGGAATTATACTTTCATATTTTGTTGCAAAATACAGGATGGGCGACAGGCCAAGGACTTTTAAGACTCCTGATGGTACCGAGATATCAAAAGGCAAGGAAGCTGATGAAGTCATAAACTTCGCTCCTTTTGCAGTTATTTTCGGTGTAATTGGGGCAAGGCTCTTGCATGTAATTGTAAACTGGTCCTACTATGCTGCAAATCCATCATATATATTTGCATTCAGGCAGGGCGGCCTTGCAATACAGGGTGTCATGGTCGGCGGGGTACTGGCGCTTGCTGTTTTCTGTAAAATAAGAAAAATCGATTTCTGGCTCTGGGCGGATATTATTGCTCCGGCACTTGTGTTAGGGCAGGCAATAGGAAGATGGGGCAATTATTTTAACCAGGAAGCATTCGGAATGCCGACGAGCCTTCCGTGGGGAATTTACATAGACCCTATCTACAGGCCCGTGGAATATTCCAACTCAGAGTTCTTCCACCCTACATTCTTTTATGAATTTGCTGCAAACCTTATGCTTTGCGGCCTCCTGCTTTTGCTGCACCGCCTTTACAAAAAAAGGCCGGACAAATTCCCTGCAGGGCTAATATTTACAACTTATCTTGGGGTATATGCTGTTTACAGAACTATAATTGAGTTCTACAGGATTGATTCAAGCTATTTCCTTGGAATAAAAGTTGTATATATACTTGATATCCTCACAATAATTGCGGTCCTGATTATAATAAATTACCTGGTTAAAAAATTCAGGAACA
>CAZGTW010000043.1:0-10913 GCA_964528815.1 uncultured Actinomycetota bacterium
ATGAGCGGAACTGGCTTGCGTGGGAATGCCCGATGCCTGCACTGTCATGTTCATGTTCAATCATTTTTATTTACATCCGGATACATTAATAAATTGTCCTGAAATAATTCTTATTTATTTTTTCATCTTTTGATATAAGGGCCAAATCCATTAACTTTGCATGTGCTACTATTATCCTGTCAAAAGGATCTCTTGTCCACTTCTCATTTATAGAGATTTTTATTATTTCCAGAAAGTCGCTATTTTCAATCTTTAAATCTATATGTTTATCAAGATAATCTATAATAGTGTCTGAATCATCTTTTATTTTTTCAATTTCAAATAAGTATTCTATTTCCATTTTTACAATTGGTGAAATAAGCAAGTCATTTTCTTCTATAAATTTTCTCGCTTTTTCAGATAGAAGATCTAATCTTTTTTCATACAGCCATATTACAATATGAGAATCAAGAAAACAGCTCATAAATTATCTTTTTCCTTCCATTCATCGGCAAAGCTTATATCAATTATACTTTCAGGGTCACCAACAATAGTTTTATGCTCGGTTAACCTTTCAAGTTTGCTCTTCTTTTTTTCAGGTATAATCTTCAATATTTCGCCCTTTCTATTTATTCTCACAGGAATACCTGAGTCAATTATTTCATCAAGTATCCTGTAGAGGTTCTGTCTCAGTTTTGTAGCAGTTATGGCCATGATCCCACCCCGCGTTTTATTAATTTATATGCATATTATAATAAAAATACGTATGTATAGCAATTAGTAATATGTACGTATATGGTAACAGATATTTACACCTTTATTTGTAATTTAATTCTTAAAAACTAATCAGATGGTTTTGCCACAATAATTAATTGCTGACTTTACGTATTGGTGCAAAACTTACCAGAAGGTGCTTTAAGCCCGCAGATTCAAATACTACGTCTATTTCCACGTCATCTTTGAGTTTTTTTACTTTGACTACTTCACCAGTGCCCCACATTTTATGCTCGATTTTATCTCCGGCAGCATAATCATAAAACACGGTTGCTTCATTGCTTGCATAGTCAGAGAACATGTCCTTTTCTTTCCTGCCGGTTTTTTTATAACTGTGTTTTTCAGCTTCAGCAATATTCTCATCATAAATATATTCCGGTGATATTTCCCTTATAAATCTTGAAAGGGTCCGAAAGCTTGTCGTACCGAATATGCTGTGGCTGAGCGCCGACGTCAAAAAGACCTTTTCCTTTGCCCTTGTAATCCCGACATAACACAGCCTTCTTTCTTCTTCTATCTCATACTGGCTCTGCATGCTTCTCGAATGAGGGAATATGCCTTCTTCCATGCCTATTATAAATACGACAGGAAATTCAAGGCCCTTTGCATTATGAAGCGTCATAAGGACAATCGCATCCATCGAATCATCATAATTGTCAATATCAGAAATAAGGGAGACTTCTTCAAGAAAACCGTCCAGCCTTGTAAGGGCCGCCGGCTGGCCGCCCTCCTGCCCTTCTGCCTGTGGAGCAGCAATAAATGTCCTGTATTCATAATCTTTTGTAACAGTTAAAAGCTCTTTTAAGTTTTCAATGCGGTTTGTTGCATCTATTGTCTGTTCATATTCAAGTTCCTTCATATAACCTGTGTCTGTCCAGATTTTTTCAAGCAGCGCGTCTACACCATTCTCTGACGCAAAATCACGCAGCCCTGACATCATATCCAGGAAGAGGTCAAGCCTTTCTTTTACTTTTGCTCCCAGGCCATTGATTTCACTGTTTCTGTATAGAGCTTCCGGAAAAGTCATCCTGTTTGCCACTGCAAACCTTTCTATTTCTTCAAGAGTGGCCTTTCCTATTTTCCTTCCCGGCACATTTATTATCCTCAGAAGGCTTACAATATCTTTCGGGTTTGATATAAGCTTAAGGTATGCCAGCATATCTTTAATTTCACGCCTGTCATAAAACCTCAGTCCCCCGTATATTTTATAGGGGATGTTTTCCTTTATAAGCATTTCCTCTACTGCCCTTGATTGCGCGTTGGTCCTGTAAAAAACTGCAAAATCCCTGTATGGCCTGCCCTGCTGTCCAACATATTTTTTTATCTTTGAAATTATATACCTGACTTCCTCTTTTTCATCAGAAGCAATATATTTTGAAAGATGCTCGCCTGCAGGATTTTCAGTCCATAACTTTTTCTTTTTCCTGCTTTCATTATTTGCTATAAGGCTGTTAGCTGCTGCCAGTATGCTTTTAGTCGACCTGTAATTCTGCTCCAGTTTTATTATTTTTGTATTTTCAAAATTTGAATCAAAATTGATTATGTTCTCAATATCGGCCCCGCGCCAGCTGTAAATACTCTGGTCGTCGTCACCGACAACATAAATATTTTTATATTTTGCGGCAAGCAGGAGGACAAGCTCATTCTGGGCGGCATTTGTATCCTGGAACTCATCAACAAGTATGTATTTGAATTTCTCCTGGTATTTATTGCGCACTTCCGGGAAGTTTTTAAGTATATCAACCGTATACATAAGAAGGTCGTCAAAATCCAGGGCATTGGCCTTAATCAGCTTTGACTGGTACAGGGGGTATATGTCAGCAACGATTTTTTCATAAAAATCACTTGCCGTTTTCCTGTATTGTTCTGCATCCATGAGCCTGTTTTTAGCATCTGAAATTACAGCGTGGATCGCCCTTGGCGGGAAACGCTTGCTGTCTATATCAAGTTCGGCAAGGCACTTTGAAACTATGCTGAGCTGGTCATGTTCATCATATATCACAAAATTAGGCGGCAGTCCCAGATTATGTATCTCCATGCGCAGTATCCTTGCGCAAAATGAATGGAAAGTGGACACCCACATCACTTCGCCGATTTTGCCGACCAGTTCAACGACCCTCTTTTTCATCTCCCTTGCAGCCTTGTTTGTAAAAGTGATTGCGAGGATGTTAAATGGGTCTATCCCTAAATCTCTTATCAGGTAGGTTATCTTATAGGTAAGTACCCTTGTTTTCCCGCTTCCGGCGCCGGCAATTACAAGAAGTGGCGAGCCTATGCTTTTAACTGCCTTTATCTGCTCGGGGTTGAGGTGCTCTTCAAGTTTCAACGCAGCTTCTTACCGAAAAATTTTGCAATATATTCGACCTGGTTAAGCATTTCCCTGGTCTGGTGCTCATTTAGTGCCTGCTGCCCGTCGCAAAGGGCCTTTTCCGGATTTGTGTGTATCTCAACTATAAGGCCGTCTGCCCCGACAGCTATTGCCGCCCTGCTCATTGGCACCACAAGGTCGCTTTGCCCGACTGCATGGGAAGGATCGATTATAATGGGCAGTTTACTGAGTTTTTTAATGACCGGTACCGCTGAAAGGTCCAGGGTAAACCTTGTATAGGGCTCAAACGTCCTTATGCCTCTCTCACACAGTACCACTTCTGAGTTACCTGAAGATGTAATATATTCAACTGCAAGAAGCCATTCCTTAATAGTGGATGCCCAGCCTCTTTTAAGTATTACAGATTTGCGCATCTGGTTTGCAACCTTGCCCACTTTTTTAAGCAGGGCAAAGTTGGACATATTGCGGGTGCCTATCTGCAGCACATCGACATACTGGGCAACCTGCTCAACCGTATCGGCATCGGTGACCTCTGTCACTGTCTTTAAATCATATTTTTCCCCTATTTTTTTAATCATTTCCAGCCCTTTTACTTCAAGGCCCTGGAAACTGTAAGGGGATGTCCTGGGTTTATATGCCCCGCCCCTTATGAATTTAAGGCCGCAATCCTTTACAATTGCCGCAATAGAATCTATCTGTTCCCAGCTTTCTATGGCGCACGGACCGGCAACTACTGTTATATATCCTTCTTTTATAAGCTTTTCGCTTTCAGGTTCTGCCATTTTTTTCCTTTTTAAAGATTCTAAAGATTTTCGTCCTTTTCAAGTATCTGGACATTTCTAAGTATTGATTCAAATATCTGTGTTATATTGTCATTGTAGAGAGGCCCCTTATTATATCCGACAATGTTATTTATAAGGTCCTCTTCCCTTTTTGCATCATAAAGGGGCAGGTTGTGCTTCTCTTTGAGTTTTTTTATTTTCATTACAGCAACTGCCCTTTCATTTAAAAGACTGACAAGGCCCTGGTCAATCCTGTCGATTTCCTGCCTGTATTTCTTTAATTGCTCCTTAAAATCCTCTTTCATTTTAACCTCGCTTGAAAATCATTAAATTTAATTATTTTTATTTTAAATTAATTTTAAATCAGGCTTTGGGTAGGTAATTTTACCCATTCCTATTCCCACTCTATTGTGCTGGGAGGTTTTGAGCTTATGTCATATACGACCCTGTTAACGCCTTCTACCTCATTTATTATCCTGCTGCTCATCCTCTCCATTACATCATATGGAAGGCGCACCCAGTCTGCCGTCATTGCATCTTCGCTTGTAACCGCTCTTATGACAATAGGGTAAGAATAAGTCCTTTCATCTCCCATTACACCTACGCTTTTTATTGCAGGCAGCACTGCAAAGGACTGCCATATCTTTTCATAAAGGCCCGCTTTTTTGATTTCCTCTATCACTATCCTGTCAGCAGCCTTAAGTATGTCAAGGCGCTCATCTGTTATGTCACCTATTATCCTGATTGCAAGTCCCGGCCCGGGGAAAGGCTGCCTTCTCACAATTTCCTCAGAAAGGCCAAGCTCGATACCGATCTTTCTGACTTCATCTTTAAAAAGCATGCGCAGTGGCTCTATGAGCTTGATATCCATGTCTTCCGGCAGTCCCCCTACATTATGATGGGACTTGATTTTAGCAGCATCTCTTGTGCCACTTTCAATCACATCAGAATACAAAGTGCCCTGTACAAGGTATTCCACATCTTTTATTTTCTTTGCTTCATCTTCAAATACCCTTATAAATTCACTGCCGATGATTTTTCTTTTCTTTTCAGGGTCAGTGACGCCCTCAAGTTTTGACAGGAACCTCTCTTTTGCTTTTACGTGGACAAGGTTTATCTTGAAGTTTTTCCTGAAGGTGGTCTCAACCTGCTCATCTTCTCCGTAGCGCAGCAGACCGTGATCGACAAATATACAGGTGAGCTTTTTGCCGACAGCTTTATGTACAAGAAGGGCAGCTACTGTGGAATCTACTCCTCCGCTTAATGCACAGATAACATTGCCTCCCATGACTGTCTCAGATATTACTTTTACCTGGCTCTCAATTATTGAGACCATTGTCCATGAAGGGGTGCATCCGCATATACCAAAAAGGAAGTTTCTTAAAATATCCATTCCTGAAGGGGTATGCAGCACTTCCGGGTGAAATTGTATGCCGTAAGCCTTTCTTCCGGTATGCGCAATACCAGCGATCGGAAGTGAAGGCGTCGACGCAATAACCTTAAAACCTTCAGGAAGTCCTGATACGCAATCCCGGTGGCTCATCCAGCATATTTCAGACGATTTGAGCCCTGTAAAAAGTGCATTATCTGTTGAAAGATTTATATGGGTCTTTCCATACTCATTTTCTCCTGTACCTGAAACCTTGCCGCCCAGCAAATATGCAATAAGCTGCATGCCATAGCATATGCCAAGAACAGGCACCCCAAGCTCAAATATCCTGCTGTCAACTACCGGGGGTTTTCTGCCATCAGCATTGCCCGATATGCTGCTTGGCGAACCGGAAAAAATTATGCCGCTGGGGTTTTTTTCTTTTATTTTTTCAATGGGCATGTCATAGGGAACCAGCTCAGAATAGACCCTGAGCTCCCTTACCCTTCTTGCTATAAGCTGGCTGTACTGCCCGCCAAAATCAATTACAATTATGTTTTCCATAAATTCCTGCTAATCCTGTTTTTATCAGCAAATTCCTTTATCTTAGCCCATCCCTATTTTCTGAGTCTGCTGGTGAAATTTTCCCTCGGTCTTTATTGATGGAGCAACCATGACTTCAGCTTTCTGGAACTCCTTTATGTTAAGGTAGCCGCATGTTGCCATTGATGTCTTAAGGGCTCCGCAAAGGTTAAGCGTACCGTCATTTTCATGAGCCGGCCCTATAAGTATTTCTTCGAGGCTTGCAGCCACATCTGTTTTTACCCTTGCGCCCCTTGGAAGCTCGGGATGGAAAGTGGCCATGCCCCAGTGGTAGCCCCTTCCAGGCGCTTCTTTAGCACGGGACAGGGGCGAGCCTATCATTATCATATCTGCACCGCATGCAATTGCTTTTGCAAGGTCGCCGCCCGTTCGCATTCCCCCGTCAGCAATGACCTGCACATACTGCCCGGTCTCATCAAGATGCCTTGACCTGGCTGCTGCAGCATCTGCTATAGCTGTAGCCTGAGGGACACCAATGCCGAGGACCTGCCTGGTTGTGCATGCCGCACCCGGGCCAACGCCAACAAGTATTCCAATTGCTCCTGTCCTCATAAGGTGAAGGGATGTAGCAAAAGAACAGCAGCCTCCGACTATAACAGGAATGGGGCATTTAGGTATGAACTGCTTCAGGTCTAAAGGTTCTCTTGTAGTGCTGACATGCTCCGCGCTTATTACCGTACCCTGTATTACAAGAATATCCAAACCTGCCTCTATTGCTGCTTCAAAATATCTTTGCACTTTCTGAGGGGTAAGAGATGCGATTGCCGTTGCTCCTTTTTCTTTTATCTGTTTTATCCTTTTTTGTATCAACTCGACTTTGACAGGTTCCCTGTATATTTCCTGCATTTTAAGGGTTGCTTCACGGTCATTAAAGGTAGAGATTTTTTCAAGCAGTTCATCTGCATTATCATAGCGGGATTGTATTCCTTCAAGGTTTAACACTGCCATGCCGCCTATCCTGTCCATTTCAACCGCCATTTTAACATCCACCACACCGTCCATTGCTGACGCAAGGATCGGTATCCTCAAATGATGATCTGCTATGTTTGCAGAAATATCTATATCTTCCGGATCCCTGGTACGCCTGCTCGGCACTATTGCGATTTCATCAAAACCATAGGCCCTGCGGCCCACTTTGCCCTTCCCGATTTCTATTTCCATTTAAAGCTTGGCTCCCTTCCCCTTTAATTTTTTTTCTTCTTTTCTGATTAATCTAATAATATTATCTCTATGTGCGATAAATGTTAATACAAAAAGGCAAATTGCTGCAATAACTATGGGTATGGGATGTTTTGAGAAGTAAAAAGAAAGTGGAGTTGCAACTGCGGCAGCAAGCGATGAAAGAGAAACTATGCGGGATGCTGCAAAAACTATCGCCCATGTAACCAGGATTAAAAAAATCGGGAGCAGGCGCAGCCACAAAGCATAATGGGAAAAGCTAAATGCGCACATACCGACTATTGCCCCAAGAGAAGTCGCGATGCCTTTGCCGCCCCGAAACTTAAGGTACACCGGAAAGATATGTCCAAGTACCGCAGCCACTGCTACTATTGCTGCAAGTAAGATATCTGCATTGAAAATATAGAATACTGCAAGCAGCGGAAGGAATCCCTTTAGTACATCAACGATAATTGTAATGACTCCCTCTTTAATGCCCACTGTCCTTGTGACATTTGTCCCGCCGACATTACCGCTTCCTGCATCTCTTATGTCGCCGTTTTTCTTTATTTTATAAATAATATAGCCTGTCGGAAATGCCCCAAAGAGGTAAGCTAAAACTGCAGTTAAGATCTTGTATAAAGTTATGGCTGTCATAAATCCAGGTTCCCGGGTTTAAAGATTGCGCTAAATAAAAAGACAAAAACATTAAAAAATATTACTATAACCCTGTATTTTATTCAAATCAATAAAGTATCATTAAAAATAATATAAAAAAATGCCATACCCCAAAAATAGAGGGTAAACTGGCGAAAGCTATTATCAGAAAGTAATTGTTTTTTTAAAAGACGGATTAATCTTTAATATGTTTAAAATGTTTGGATTTTTAATGGTTTTTCTTTTATAAATATAAAGGAAGTGAGGAAAATGGGTTTAAAAATGAAAAGTTTAAAAACAGGAGAAAATAAAAACTGCAGAGCTGCAAAACCGGCAAGAAAACTCCCGTCTCAAGCCTTATGCATGTTTGCTGCAATCATGACAATATTAATTGTTTTGCCTCTCCTGTTTTCATGTGCACCTGCAGCTCAGGAAAGATCTTTTCTAATTAATGACAGTGGAAAGTCAGTGGCTTTAAGCCCGGGTGATGTTTTTAAAGTCACTCTTGAATCGAACCAGACTACAGGTTACAGCTGGAAATTATCCGAAAATATGGACCAGGATATAGTCATCATGGCATCGTCTGTTTATGAAGTGCCAAAAAGCAGCAAAGATATGGTAGGCGCAGGCGGAACAGAGACTTTCAGCTTTAAGGCTCAGGCTCAAGGCAAAACCAGCATATTACTGGAATATGTAAGGCCATGGGAAGAAGGTGTTGCTCCTGAACTGACCTTTACATTAAATATTGAGGTTAAATAAAATAAGCAATTTTAAAAACTGAAATCATACTGCCCAAGCCCGTATTGCTTCTGGACATCCTTTAAAACCTTTTGCATTGCTTCATTTACAGGCAGCCCCCTGTCTTTTCTGTCAAGCCATGCAATGTATTCCTTTTCTCCGGCAGTATATATCCTTTCCTGTCCCGGCGCCTTTTTTGAGGCCCGCAGCTGGCGGAGTATCTGGCCCGTTGTTTTTTTAAAATCAGCAGGGCTGGTAAAACATTCTATATTGATTGCAATGAAAAAATGCCCAAGGCGGCTCTTTACCCTATTGCCGCTGCTGTCAATATCAGAAAGGCTCTTTAAAAACAAGCCGCCCTGAAGGGCCGAAGAAAGAATCTCAACGACTGTCGCATAACCATAACCTTTGTAACCGGCAAGTTCCTCGCCGATGCCGCCAAGCGGAGCAAGTGCGCAGCTGCCGTCATCAAGTCCCTTAAGCACTGTATCGGGATCAGTGCCGGCCCTGCCCTGGCTGTCGATTACCCAACCTTGTGGAATGGTCCTGTGCTCCCGCTGGTACTGCTCAATCTTTCCCCTCTGGGTGATTGAAGTGGCGCAATCAATTGTAAAAGGAAAGTCCTCGTCTGTGGGCATGCCAAATACCAGGGGATTAGTTCCAAGCATGTTTTCAACGCCAAATGTAGGTGCGATAGAGGGTCTGGCATTTGTGCCCGTAATGCCGATCATATCCTCTTTTGTCGCCATTATTGCATAGTAGCCCGCAAAACCGTAGTGGGTAGAGTTTCTGACTGCAGCCATGCCAAGGCCGCATTTCTTTGATTTATCAATTGCATGATGCATTGCTTTTTCTGCAATAACCTGGCCCATCCCGTTATTGCCGTCAATTACAATTGTTGCCGGTGTTTCTTTAATAATTTCAATTTTTGTAACAGGGTTCTGGAGCCCTGCTTTTATCCTGTCAAGATAGATTGGTTTGAGCCTTCCTATCCCGTGGCTGTCTATTCCTCTTTTATCTGCATCAATTAAAACCCGGGAACATATTGCTGCATCACCGGAAGGAACCCCTGCGGCTATAAAGGCATCTGCCATGAATTTTTCAAGCTTGTCAAAAGATTCGTATACTATTTTTGCCAATTAAACCCTCCTGAATTTTACATTTTTACTATTTAGACGGTTTAATTTTAATGCCGTATTCATATTTTCTTATTTTTAAAATGCTTTTTTAACTGCTTCGATTATTTTCTGCGGGCTTATGCTGACCTCATTTACCATTACCCTGTTGCAGGCAATGGGAACGTCCGGTTGCGCAACTCTTATCACCGGACCTTCAAGATAATCTATTGCCTCTTCTGCCACCATAGCAGATATTTCTGCCCCTGCTCCAAAGGACCTGTAACCTTCATAAACAACTATCAGCCTTCCTGTTTTTTTAACTGAGGCAAGTATAGTATCTTTATCATATGGCGAAACTGTCCTGAGGTCTATTAATTCAACTGATATTTCATCTTCTGCTTGCAGCTTATCTGCTGCCGCAATGCAATCATAAAGAGGTATGCTGTACGTGACTACCGTTGCATCTTTTCCCTGCCTTACGATGTTTGCCCTGCTTAAGGGCACCGTAAAATCCCCGTCCGGGACATCGCCTGAAACGGAATAAAGATTTGAATGTTCGATGAAAATAACAGGATTATCCTGGCGCAGAGCTGTTTTCATAAGTCCCATTGCATCGGCAGGAGTTGCAGGCGCCACTACTATTATGCCTGGCGTATTTAATATCATCGCATCCATGGTGCCGCAATGATGGGGGCCCGATACCAGCCTTGTCCAGTTGACACATCTTAATACCATAGGGACCTTTATCATTCCATCAGTTATATAATGGAACTTTGCAGCCTGGTTATGAAACTCGTCTGCACACAGAGACATGAGGTTTCCAAACATTATTTCAGCTACCGGCCGGCGGCCAAAAATAGCCGCCCCGGTTGCGGCTCCCGCAATGCAGGCTTCTGATATTGGCGTATCTATTACCCTTTCCGGCCCGAATTCTTCCTGCAGGCCCTGGGTTACCCTGAATATTCCCTGCTGCCCCCCGCCAAGGGCCTCACCTATGAGAAATATTTTTTCATCTCTTTTCATCTCCTGCCTCAGGGCCTCCCTTAAGGCTTCCACATATTTCATTTTCGGCATTAAAATATCCTCCCTGAAAAATAATTAAAATAAAAACCATTTAAAAATCTATTTAAAAATATTTAAAATCAAAAGCTGCTTTACACAAAGACATTTGAATATGTATCAGAAACTTCCGGGCACGGGCCAGAAATTGCAAAATCTACTGCTTCATCAACGAGTTTTGCCGTTTTTTGCCTTAATTCTTCATCAGTTTTTTTATCCAGGAGCCCTTCAGAGATAAGTTTGCCAGCATATAATTTAACGGGGTCAAACTTTGTTTTTCCTTCAATCATCTCTTCGTCGGTCTGCCTCTGGTTGGCGCCGCTATCGAGCCATTTAAAAGTCTTACA
>CAZGTW010000044.1:0-8609 GCA_964528815.1 uncultured Actinomycetota bacterium
GGGGAAAAGATGAATGAAGGTGTAATAGCATTAATAGGTGCAGGTAACGGGGGCCTTGCCCTTCTTAAGGTTCTGCTTGATATCCCCGGAGTTAAAATAAAATATGTTTGTGACATAAACCCTGGCGCAGCAGGTGTATTATTTGCAAAACAGCATAATATAAAGTATATAGCCGATTATGCAGAAGTGCTTTCCGACAGTGAAGTCAACCTTATATTTGAAGCCACCGGCAAAATCAGTATATTTGAAGACTTAAGCGTTAAAAAACCTCATGAAATAAGCCTCATCGGAGCAGAAGGTTCAAGAATCATATATAATCTGCTTGATGCATACAATGAAATTAATATAGACCTCAATGAGTATAAAAATAACCTTGAGCAGAAAATAATAGAGCGTACAGAAGAGCTTGAAAGGGCAAATGCAGAGCTCGAAAAGGAAATGCTTGCTTATGAAAAACTGAGCCGAAAGCTCCAGGAAGCAAATGAAGAAAAAACAAAATATCTTCTATATGCAACTCACCAGCTCAAAGCCCCTTTTGCAGCAATCCAGAGCTATGTCGACATAATGCTTGAAGGCTATACCGGTGTTTTAAACCAGAAAACAATAGATATAGTGCTGAAGATAAGAGAAAGATGCGAGATGCTTACAAATGTCATAAAAGAAATGCTTGAGCTTGCAAGATTAAAATCAAGAGACGAAGGCGAACCGGGTTTTGAAAAACTGGATCTTATTAATATACTTTCATCTTCAGTCCAAAGGTGCCAGGTAATCACCCAGGCAAAAGATATAAAAATAGACTTTAAACCCGTACTTGAATCTTACAATATTATGGGAAATGCCAAGCAGATAGACATATTGTTTACGATGCTTCTGGAAAATGCTATAAATTATTCACCCTCAGGTACAGAAATAAACATAATAATAAATAAGACTCAGGCATCGCAGGTAACCATTGCAATAAAAGACCATGGAATTGGCATACCGGAAAAAAATATAAATATGATTTTCAATGAGTTTTTCAGGTCAAATAATGCAGTGGAGTTTCATAATAACGGTACGGGACTTGGCCTTTCGATAGCCAAGGAAATCGCTCAGATACACAATACAAGCATACAGGTTGAAAGCGCTCTTGGAAAAGGCTCGACTTTTTCAGTTACGTTCCGGCTGGTTTAAATTGCAGCTTTAATTTAAATCAGTATCCTGATCATTATAGCTGTTTTCAAACTGGCTGTAATAAAGGTTTGCGTAAAAACCGCCTTTCTTTAAAAGTTCGCTGTGCGTTCCCTGCTCCACTATGTCACCGTCATTCATAACAAGAATAAGGTCCGCGTTGCGGATGGTGCTCAGCCTGTGGGCGATTATAAAGCTTGTCCTGCCCTTCATAAGCTCATCCATTACCTTCTGTATAAGTATTTCAGTTCGTGTGTCAACAGAGCTTGTGGCCTCATCAAGTATAAGTATCCTCGGGTCAGAAAGGATAGCCCTGGCAATCGTGATAAGCTGTTTCTGTCCCTGCGATATATTTGAAGTCTCCTCATTTAACTCATGGTTGTAACCATTGGGCAGAGCATGTATAAAGTGGTCAATATTTGCAACTTTTGCACTATTTATAACTGCTTCATCGGCAGCTTCAAGTTTGCCATACCTTATATTCTCCATTATTGTATCGTTATAGAGCCATGTGTCCTGAAGGACCATTCCGAATATTGAACGCAGGTCGTTTCGCCTGAATTGTCTTATATTGTGCCCGTCTATATATATGCCGCCGCTGTTCACATCATAAAAGCGCATAAGCAGCTTGACCATTGTTGTTTTTCCTGCTCCTGTTGGCCCTACAATTGCAATCTTCTGGCCGGGTTTTACAATAGCGGAAAAATCCCTGATTATTATCCTGTCAGGGTTATACCCGAAATGTACATTTTTAAACTCCACATGCCCCGAAACCTCCTCCAGGACTACAGGATTTAAAGTATCCGGCTCTTCTTCTTTTTCAGCTAAAAACTCAAATACACGTTCGGCAGAAGCAGCTGTCTGCTGCAGGACATTGGATATATTTGCAAGCTGTGATATAGGCTGTGTAAAGCTGCGCACATAAAGGATAAAGGCCAAAATATCGCCGACTGCCATGCTGCCCCTTATTGCCAGCCATCCTCCGATAACCGCAACAGCAACATAACCTAAATTGCCGATAAAGAATGTTATGGGCATCATCATCCCTGAAAGAAACTGCGATTTCCATGCTGCACCATACAAAACATTATTATACTCATCAAATTTACGGCTGCTTTTTTCCTCACCGTTAAAGGCTCTCATGACATTATGCCCGCCGTATATCTCTTCGACATGCCCGTTTACGTGCCCGAGATAATCCTGCTGCTGCT
The DNA here is from genome assembly GCA_964528815.1 of uncultured Actinomycetota bacterium. Taxonomy (GTDB): domain Bacteria; phylum Actinomycetota; class Humimicrobiia; order Humimicrobiales; family Humimicrobiaceae; genus Fen731. The sequence continues at coordinate 2,382 of CAZGTW010000044.1, forward strand.
TAAAGAATCTTTGTGAGCGCCTTATTACAACCATAATCAGCCCAAAAGATATCGGTACAATAAGCATTGCCACTAGTGTCATTATCCAGCTTATTGTAAACATCATTATAAGGACACCTATAACAGTAGTAACAGAAGTTATTATCTGTGACAGGCTCTGGTTTAAAGTCTGGCTAATCGTGTCCACATCATTTGTAACTCTCGAGAGCACTTCCCCGTAATTTGTGCCGTCAAAATATTTCAAGGGCATGCGGTTTATTTTTTCGGAAATGTCTTTTCTTAGCCTGTAGGTTATTTTCATTGATACCCCGGACATTATCCAGCCCTGTACATAGGAAAATACTGCAGCAATAAGGTAGAGCCCAAGGGCAAGTATCATTATATTGCCTATATATTGAAAATCTATGCCGGTGCCGGTACCTGCAATACTGCCCATAACACCTTCAAAAAGTTTTGTTGTTGCCCTTCCTATTATTTTAGGGCCTATAATTGCAAACACTGTTGATGCTACTGCAAACAGTATTACAACGAGTACAAGCACTTTGAATTCAGAAATATATTTAAGGAACTTGGACATCGTGCCCTTGAAATCCTTAGCTTTTTCACCCCTCATCTGGATGCCTCCGCCGTGGCCGCCAAAACCCATAGGTCCGCGCATCGGCCTTTGCCTTGCAGCCTGCTGCTCAAATTGCCTGTCTTTCTCGTTCATGCCAGCTCCTCCCTGCTTAGCTGTGAAAATGCAATCTCCCTGTAAGTATCACAGCTTTCCATCAGTTCCTTGTGTGTTCCGATGCCTGCAATCCTTCCTTCATCAAGAACAACGATTTGCTCAGCTTTCATTACAGTACCTACTCTCTGTGCCACTATAATCACTGTGCTGTCTTTTACATATGACTTCAGAGCCTTTCTGAGAGCAGCATCAGTTTTAAAATCAAGCGCAGAAAAACAGTCGTCAAGTATTAAAATCCGGGGTTTTTTTACAAGGGCCCTTGCAATTGCGAGCCTCTGGTTCTGTCCGCCGGAAACATTCTTTCCACCCTGGGATATTTCCGCATCAAAACCTTCAGGTTTTGCACTGATAAATTCCATTGCCTGTGCAACCTGTGCCGCTTTTACCAGCGTATCCATGCTCGCATCCTCATCAGCAAACCGAAGGTTGCTTTCTATTGTGCCGCTGAATAGCATACTTTTTTGAGGAACATATCCTATTTTATCTCTGAGATCATGCTGCGTTACATTTCTTATGTCAATGCCATCGATAATTACCGAACCTGAACTTACATCATAAAAACGAAGCAGCAGATTTACTATGGTTGATTTGCCCGAACCTGTCGAGCCTATAAATGCTGTTGTCCGGCCGGGTTTTGCAGTAAAGCTTATCCTTTCAAGCACATCTTCATCAGCATTCGGGTACCGAAACGACACATCCCTAAATTCAACAACGCCTTTTGTCTGCAATGTGCCGTTAAATTTTACAGGTTTTTCAGGGTCTTTTATTATTGATTCTGTTTCTATTACCTCAACAACCCTGCCCGCAGAGACAGCCGCCCTGGGTACCATTATAAACATAACTGAAAGCATTAAAAATGATATCACAATCAGTATCGCATACTGGAGAAACGCCATGACATCCCCGACCTGTATATGTGCCTTTGCAACCTGATGCGCCCCCACCCAGATTATAAGGAGTGACAAACCGTTCATCAGAAGCATCATCACAGGCATCATAGTAACCATTATCCTGTTTATGAAAAGTGAAGTTTTTGTCAGGTCAACATTTGCCCTGTCAAATCTTTCTTCTTCAAATCTCTGGGAGTTAAAGGCTCTAATAACCATCATGCCGGAGAGGTTTTCCCTGGTAACAAGGTTAAGCCTGTCAATAAGTTTTTGAATGATCTTAAACTTTGGAAGGCTTATCGAAAATACAATCAGTATAAGTGATATTACAACTATAACTGCAACAGCGATTATCCATGACATTGAGGTGCTTTTTGCCAGTGCCCTTAAGATTCCGCCGACCCCCATAATAGGAGCATAAAATATTATCCTTATCATTATTATTATCAGCATCTGTATCTGTGTAATGTCATTTGTAGAGCGCGTAATAAGTGAAGCTGTTGAAAATTTGTCGAATTCAGTATTTGAAAAACTCTCAACTTTGCTGAAAACCATTTTACGCAAGTTTTTTGAAAGCCCTGCTGCTGTCCTGGCCGAAAGATATCCTACAATGACTGTGCACACTGCAGATGCAAGTGACAACAACAGCATCAAAGCACCCATGCGCCACATGTAGTTGCTTTGTATTTTACCTGTGTCCATTCCAAGCGCATTGTATTCATTTTTTACAAGGCCTGAGGCCATCTGCGTTATGAGTTTATCATCCAGTGATTCAAACTGGCTGTTTACAGAGTCCATTATTTTTATGAACTGCTCCTGTGGCAGACCTGCAATCATCTTGAATATCTGCCCGCTTGAAACGCCTTCCGGTATTTTTGAAAGGTCAAAGCCCAGTTTTTCTGAAGCTGCAGCTGCTTTTGCAGGGTCCTTTAACATCTCTTCGATAAAAGAAACAGTTATAAAAGCTTTTCCAAACACAGGTTCAAGCACATTGATTTGTGTCTTCTCAAGCTTTTTTAAAACGTAAACAGGTTCTTTTTCAAGCTGCGGATATTTACTGATATATTTACTGTAATCAGGAGAGCCGCTGTCTATCAGAGTATAGGAGCCAAGCACCTGCTGTTTATCTTTTTCGCCCATAAAAACAGTAAGCTTATCCATCTCTGCCTGGCGGATTGCTTCAGGCAGGACATTTACGACCCCACCCTGCTGTATCCCGATATTGACTATATTCGACATATAGTCCGGAAGAGACAAGTCAGCCATTGCCTGGCCAAAAAGAAGGGCTATGGCAATTATGATTAAAACCGTAAATGGCTTAAGGTATTTCAATAATTTAAACATCTGCCTTTACACTTTCTTTTTGCTTATCTTCACTACACAATACCGGTATATTTGCCAGCAGCTTATTGTTGATTTCATAGTATTTTGAAAGCTCTTCATCATCAAGGATATTAAAAATAGAAGCCAGCGTTTCAAAACTCTTATTTTTTAAAATCTCGAATTGTTTTTGCGCTTTTTCTGTCAATTCTATTTTTAGCGTCCTTCTATCCTGCGGGTTCCTTTTCCTTATAAGAAAGCCCTTGTTTACAAGGCCGTCTACCAGTTGAGTTGCAGCGCTGCTGGTAGTGGAAAGTAGGGAGGCAAGTTCCTTTATATTGATTATGCCCTTCTTTTTTATCAGGTTTAATACAAGTCCCTGTGAGTGTGTTATATTTGCCTGGACAAAGTAAAGATGCATTTCGCTGCTTATTCTTTTTCTGAGCTCATAAATATCTTCTATGACTTTTTCGATAAGTTGTTTTCTTTTATCCATTTTACATCCTGCAAAGCTTCCGGTATCATGAAATATTATTGATTACTTAAAGCTTTAAAATATTAGTTAAGTAACTAAACAAATAAGTATCTTAACTAATTTTATTTTTTTGTCAAGCAGATTTTCCTTAAATTTTTTTCTTTTTTTTATTGCTCCTTTATTTATAAGCCTGTGCAATTTTATGGCTTATATGTAAAAATCCCGTAATATTATGAGTTTATTATTTTTTTTACCAGGTTGTATAATTATATTATAAGTAATGGCCTGCTTTGAGTTACTTTTGAAAGTTGACAAAAAGAGCAGCATATGAAAATAAAGATTAAACCGGATAAAAATATTTCTACTGCAATCCTTATCTTTTGCATAAACTGCCTTTTATTGTTTATCCTGCTTTTTTTTATTTCCTGCAAGAGCCCTACAGAAACTATGGAAAGTAGTGCAGTCGACAGGTACGAGTCCATGAGGATTGATATGGTAAATAATCAGATAATCTCAAGGGGCATAAAAGATGAAAAAGTCATAAATGCAATGCTTAAAGTCCCAAGGCATTTATTTGTAAGCCAATCACAGGCAAACGATGCATATAATGACTATCCCCTGCCCATAGGAATGGGCCAGACTATTTCCCAGCCATATATCGTTGCATTAATGACAGAAAGCCTTTTGCTTACCGGAAATGAAAAAGTCCTTGAAATAGGAACCGGCTCAGGATACCAGGCGGCAGTACTTTCTGAAATAGTAAAAGAAGTTTACACAGTAGAAATAATAACTGAACTGTATGATAAAGCAAAAAATTCAATTGATGGATACAAGAATGTAATAACCGGCAATCATGACGGTTATTACGGTTGGGAAGAATTTGCGCCATATGACAGAATCATAGTCACAGCAGCTCCGGACCATATTCCCCAGCCATTAATAGCCCAATTAAAAGATGGCGGCATCATGGTGATCCCGGTCGGTCCACCCGGATGGAACCAGGTGCTCTGGAAAGTAATAAAAGAAGATGAAACCATAAAGACAATAAAAATACTTGATGTATTATTTGTCCCTCTTACAGGCCACCACGGGCAGGAGTAAAATTTAAAAAGCCCGCTGCAAATCAAATCCTAAAAATCAGGTCTTAAATTTCCTGAAAAATATAAGCGCCAATATATACATTACTGCAGATATTATTATTACCGCCATGAACCCTAGGTGAATCGAAATTATAACAGCAGTTATAGAGCCGATGACAGAGGAGAAGCCATTTACTGCCCAGAGCCATGGTATTATCCCTGCTTTTATAACCTTTGCTTGCGCAATACCTTTTGGAAATGGCATTCCCATAAAAAAGCCCGGAACAAAAACAATAAGGATAGTATAAATGACTCTTGACCAAAGCTGCTTTGTAATAATAAAATCCACAGCAAAACCTGATAGAGCGACGAACAGAATTATATAAGCCACAATTATTGAAATAATAATTTCCAGCCTGATATTTACCCTGCTGCTTAAATAACTTCCAAGACCGGCTGACAGCATAAGGGAAAAAAGTACTATTGCCAGTGAGGTTGCAGGTTTATCAAGAACAAGTATGAATTTCTGTATAAAAGGCAGCTCAATGAAAAAGAAAGCGAAACCAAGCACAAAAAAATAGCCCAGGAATTTAAAGTCTTTCCTGAAATTAATGCCTGTTTTTTTAAGTTTTAATGGGAGCAGTATAAATACTATAGATAAGATTACAGATATTAGCAGGGCAAATACCAGTACCATATAACTGCCGCCTCCAAAAGGCTGCGTGGATTTGCCGAAAAACTTTATTATTTCAGGTATCTGCCTCAGTTTAAAAAAATTATAGAAATAAGGATTATTGTCAGTTGATGGTTTTATGTTGAAATAATATTGCCTGTAAAAAGAATCCCTTTCATTCCTGCCGGATTCGATTATCTTTTTAAAACAATCATAATAATAAGTCCTGTCAAGCTGGTTATACCTGTTTGTGTCTTCACTTTTTACTCCCTCATAATAAACGGCATCATAATTTAATGAATCAAGCTTATCAGCCAGTTTATTTATTTCACTGCTATCAAAGCCGCTATTTTTGAAAAGCACTGTCAAAGTCGACCAGCTCCTGAAAGCAAAGACTTTATCTGATATACTGTCCATGCCATTCTTTTCGGCACTTTCAGCCAAAGTAGAAATTACTTTTAAATCCTCGCTTGGAGGAAACTGGATCCATCTTGTTATGGCAATTATGCCATTTTCATCCAGTATTTTCATGAGCCCTGAAATGGATTCAACAGTATATTGATAATCCTCATTGAGGCTATAGGCACCTGAAGAAATCGGATGAAAACTGTCAGAAAGGCTTACTATTATCAACTCATATTTATCGGCAGTCTGTTTAATAAAATTCCTGGATGGCAGCTTGTATATTTCTATATTTTCCCTGTTATAGATATTACCGTTAAATGCTGCAATCATGCTTTCATTTTGAAGCAGATCAACCATCATCTCATTGTTCTGGACAATATCAATATCACTTTGGCTTGACAAGTAAACTGATGCAAGGACATCGAGCCCTCCTCCCGGCTCAATGATAAGAATATCCCGGGGCTCTGGTTTTGATTCAAAGATTACAGAGGCCGGAAGGTAATTTATAAAATCCAGTGATTTTATATCATCAAGAGAACCTGTATCTTTTTCTACCTGAGTGATAGCCGAAAGGTTATCGCCATCAACAGTCAGCCCCAACTGTCGCGGGGGCACATAATCATATTTCAGGCTCAATCCTGGCGCTGATTTTATGCTTT
>CAZGTW010000044.1:8709-10895 GCA_964528815.1 uncultured Actinomycetota bacterium
CGCGGGGGCACATAATCATATTTCAGGCTCAATCCTGGCGCTGATTTTATGCTTTTACTATCAATTACATCCAGTAATGAATAATGATTTTCCTCACTTATTAATACTTTGGAACCTGGATATCTCAAAACAGATGGCAGGCTTTTATATGGAGACATCCTTATTTCATAAACTGCCGGATAGAGCCGGGCCAAAAGGAGTATGCAGGTTAAAAATACAAAACATATTATTAAAAATTGTTTTAAATATTTTTTGCATAAAAGAAACAATACTGCAGCAATCCCTGCTGCAGCAGTTATTATTATTATACCCGTTTTCCCGATTGGCTCCATAATGATTATAAATGCAATCGCACCCGCAGCAGAACCCGAAAGGTTATAAAAATAAGTTATTCCGGGTTTTTCATGGGCTTGAAGCACATAACCGATAAACGAGCCGCCAAAGAAAAATGGAAGAAGAAGGAAAAAATAATATATCAGAAGATAAAACACCTGCTTTATTTCCCATGCAATCCTGAATGAGTCAAAAGGTATGCGGTTTATTATAATAAAGCTTAAAAAGACAGTTACTGAGAAACAGGTTGCAAAAATAAGCCTGATAAGCTGCGGGTCTTTTATCTTACTGGTAAAGAAATATAAGAAACTTCCGCTTATGCCAAAACCAAGCAGAGCGACACTGACAATAAGAAAAGCAAAATGATAATAATCTGCAATTGAAATAATCCTTAACAAGCATACCTGATAAAGAAAAATAGAAAATGATATCAGCAATAAAGAAATATTTACCCTGTTTCTATCATTTAATATATTCATATATTTATGAATTTTTTTAGCCGGCAAATATTAAATCTGCGTTGCATAGTCCTTAAACACTGCATTAAATACAATTTTACCACCTTGACGGGATAGTGCTAATAATCATATGTTTGTTGTAAAATCCTGATCTTCCGGCCAATGATAATATCTGCAAAAAATCATGCCTGGGGCACATTCCTGATGCAATATTGACAAATGATACTATTAATGTATCATTACTTTAAAATATATTTTTTATCAATATTTTTGTTTGCAAGATATTAATGAAGCTTATTACAAGGGATACAGATTATTCAATTAAGGCGCTTTCCTATATAGCAAAAAACAGCGGCAGGCCAATAACTATTACAGAACTTGTCAAGGAACTTGACTCGCCAGGGCCATTTATGAGAAAAATCCTGCAGATGTTAAGTTCAGGTGGAATACTGACCTCACGCAAAGGTAAAAATGGCGGTTTTGAGCTTGCAAAAAACACTAGTGATATATTGCTGACAGATATTATGGAGATATTCCAGGGGAAATTTAAATTAAGTGAATGCCTTTTTAAAAAAGATATATGCCCGAACATAGCCAATTGCATACTTAAATCAAAGATAGATGATATTGAGTCCAATGTTGAAAAGAGCCTAAAAGGTATTACGCTTTATTCCCTAATAAATAGCTGATATTATTTTTAATATATCCTTGTAAACTGGAATAAAAAATACGAATCCTAATAATAAATGCAGCAAAAAATGTAAAAAACTTTGAAAGGAAACACCCTGTGAAAGCAAAAAAAGCATTAACAACAATTATAATATTATTTGCCGCTCTAATTTTTATGGCTGGCACAACATTGACCTCATGCTTCAATGTTATACAGCCGAAAGAATCAGTCCAGGAGGAAGAGAACCAGACAGGCAGCACTACTTCCCAGGAAACTGAAACATCGGAACAGCCAGTTAACCATATAGAAAAAGCCGAAGAAATGATTAAGCTTGCCTCACCAAAGCCTGGTGACACTGTTTCCAGCCCGCTTTTAATTAAAGGAGAAGCCAGGGGAACCTGGTATTTTGAAGCAAGTTTTCCTGTAAAGCTTCTTGATGCAGATGGAAATATTATAGCTGTCCATTATGCCCAGGCACAGGGTGAATGGATGACCGAAGAATTTGTGCCTTTTACTTCAGAATTGATTTTTAAGACACCGCAGACAGAAACAGGTACGCTTGTCCTTCAAAAAGATAACCCTTCGGGCCTTGAAGAAAATGATGCAAGCATTGAAATACCTGTAAAATTTGCAAAGGATTAATAAAGACTCTTCTGTCCGGAGATGACCTGGCCGTTTCTTAAATCATATTCTGATTTATAAAATGGTGCAATCGCATTAAATCC
>CAZGTW010000045.1:0-1064 GCA_964528815.1 uncultured Actinomycetota bacterium
ACAATTTTGCATATCTTTTTTATTTCGTCTTTTTCAAGCGCGCCTGCTTCAATTACAATCTTTATATTTATATGCTTGTTGTATTCTGCCATCTGCTCGCGCCTTATAACACTTACAATAATCCCTATCTCTTTTTCTATATAAGCAAAATTACCGCTTTTTATCATCCCGAAGTTTATTACAACATCCAGTTCATCGGCGCCTTTCTTGACATTGTCCCTTGCCTCGAATACCTTGGTCTCAATTGTATTTGCACCCATAGGGTAACCTACAACTGAGCAGACCTTTACATCTGAACCTGAAAGTATCCGTTTTGCCACAGTTACATAAGAAGGATTTATAACAACTGCAGCAAAATGATTCTTTTTGGATGTTAGACAGAGGCTCTGGACATCCTGCAGTGTTGCAGTTGGCCTCAAAAGAGTCTGGTCTATTGTTTTTCCTAATTGTTCCCTGGTAAGCGTCTTAACCACCCGGCCTTTCTGAAAATCATCAAGATAGTAATAATTTTTTAATATATTTTTTTAAAACTGTCCACTGTAAAATCAGTAACCCATACGGCTGAGGTAACTGCTGTTTCTGGTCCAGTTTTCCATTACTTTTACCCATAGCTGCAAAAATACTTTTGATTGCAGAAGCTGTTCTATTTCTATCCTTGAAAGCTCACCTATCTTTTTTATCATTGAACCGGAGCTTCCTATTATAATTGATTTATGGGATTTCTTTTCAACAAATATTGTGCATTCTATTTCTACAATTTCTTCGCCTTTTGAGGTTGATTTTGTTTTCCTGTTTGCAACTTCAACACTGACACTGTGGGGAAGTTCCTCAAATAGGTTATTTGCAAGTTTTTCCCTTACTATTTCAGCTATCAGCTTATCAAGAGGAAGATCGGTAATCACACCTTCCGGATAATACTTCGGACCTTCCGGCAGTCTTGAAAATAATTTTGCCAGAAGGTTTTCGATATTTTCCCCGGTTTTTGCTGAAATGATAATTGCATCCTCAAAAAAATTAAACTCTTCTAAAATTGCCGTGATTTTTTCATTTAATGCCTTCTTTTC
>CAZGTW010000045.1:1164-7218 GCA_964528815.1 uncultured Actinomycetota bacterium
GTTCCGGGGCCATATTCATTGCATAGCACCTCTTTTATTTTAAAACCTGCCCCGCTGTAAAGCCTTACGGCTGCAATATTATCCGGGGCGACTGTAAGGACTACAGATTTAAATCCTCCGGATTTGAGGCATTCAAGCACAAATTCCAGAAGCCTTCGCCCTGTTCCCTTTGACCTGTAATCTTTTGAAATGTAAAAGGAATGCAGGAATGCAGAATCATTCTCTTTCCACTTCCTTAAAAGCTCGCATACCCCGATTATGCTTCCTTTATCATCCTGTGCAACTATAAATTTTCCATACCTTATAATTACAGGTATCTGCCACTGGTTTATTGCTGCCTGTGCGCCAAGGTTTTGCACTTCCAGCTTCTTTATTTCTTTTACCAGTTTCGTGTCAAAACTGTCAAGAACCCTGAAAATGATTTTTTCCATATCATTTAATGCCAACGGACAAAAAAAATACAGCCTATATAGATTTTAACACTATGTGTCAATAATATATTAAGGATATATTCATACTGGCATTTTCCTGAAGGGTAACTTCACGATAGTTTTTTGTTTGTCTTAAAAATAATATTCAGACATTAAAACTGCTGACAACATCATTTAATATGCTGTTTTGTATGCTTTCCATTTTCAGCCGCTCTTCCCTGCTTGCATGGTCATAATCATAAATATGGAGAATGCCATGTATAATAAGGACTATGATTTCCCTTAATGTGCTCCAGCCGGGAAATAATTTCGGGTTATTTTTCTTCGCATTGCTTTCTGCCACTTCCGGGCATATTATAATCTCACCGGCTACTGTAAAGCCATGGACATCATCAAACAGCTCTTTTACAGGTATCTGCATTCCTTCCCGGATGTCAAGTCCTGTATCCTGGCTGCAATAAGAGAAAGAAAGCACATCTGTGGGGCCTTTCCCGCCGTGGTATTTTTCGTTTAAAATGGACATCTCTTCTTTTTCAATAAACACAATATTCAGTTCAGCATTTTTGTCCCTGTTGAATTTGCCTGCAATATAGGAAGATATCTTCTTTAAAAGCAGGGTATCGATTTTGATTTTCTCCTGGCGGTCAAGCAGGACTATTTTCATTTACCACTCACTGCCTTAAGATCCGTACCAGGATATGTGAGCCTGGAGTGGTAAAGCGATATGAGCCCATCGATCAGATTCTGTTTAATAATATTTATTTCTTTTAAAGTAATGTCAGCTTCATTTAACTGGCCGTCTTTTATCTTATTATCAGTAATATATGCAACCATCTGCTCGATTTTTTTAGGGGTTATTTCTTCAATAGAGCGCACCGCAGCTTCTGAAGAGTCGGCAAGCATAAGTATTGCCGCCTCCCTGGTCTGTGGTTTTCTTGTCTGGTACCTGAAATGGCTCTCAATAAGTTCCGAGTGACCGTTTGATGTCCTGATTGTATCCCTGTCTTTGTGTTTTTCATAAAAATAGTTCATAAGTGACGTGCCGTGATGCTGGGATATGACCTGTATTACCTTCCTTGGTATGTTATTCTTTATTGCATCTTCAATACCGTCCCTGATATGGCTGGCAATTATATTTTTACTCATCGAAGGGTTGAGCTTATCGTGGACATTTTCCATATTTGCCTGGTTTTCATAAAAATACTCGGGCCTTCTCAGCTTCCCTATATCGTGATACAGGGCGGCGACTTTTACCAGCATGTAATCAGCGCCTATTGCTTTTGCTGCATTTTCTGAAAGATGGGAGACAAGCAGGCTGTGGTTGTATGTGCCCGGGGCCTTGATAAGCATGTCTTTAAGTATCTTCTGGTCTGTGTGGGAAAGCTCCAGAAGGCCCATGGCTGTTACTATCTTGAATGCAGATTCTATAAACGGCATCAGCCCGATTGTAAGGATTGAGCATACTATGCCGTTTATGATACCCATGAATGTATATAAAGCTATTGTAGAGACCTGTCCGCTTGAGAGGTTGACAATAAAGAACATCAGGCCCAGCAAAAGTGAAGAGATAAAACCTCCCCGCATAACAGATGATCTCTGTGATGCATTGGAGACAAGAAATGTCGAAAATATTCCGCCAATCATGTAAGCAATGGTAAGGCTGAAATCAAGGTTTGTAGCAATACCGGCAAAAAAGCTTATGCATATTGTAAGTATTATTCCAAGCTTAACATCAAAAACAACAGTCATGAGCATAGATAGAGCTATTACAGGAAACAGGTAGTTCCATAAATTCAGGTGTATGGTCGCAAGGGTGTTTAACCCCTTCATAATTGCAGTAAAAACAACCATGAATACGGCAATGATAAGGACTTTCCTTATATTGTTATATACAATGGCCTCAAACCTGGAAAGGTATAATCCGACCATTGAAGCCAGCACAAGAACCACAAGAGTAATGTAAAGGTATCTGGTCCAGTTTATCTCGCTTTCCATTAGCCCGAGCCTCTCAAGTGTCATTACGTCTTCTTCTTCAACGACTTCACCCTCGGATACTATTGTCTGGCCCTCAACTATGCTTATCATATGGGGCGGAGTTTTCAGCCTTGCTTCCACTTTTGCTTTTTCAGTGGCAACAGGGTCAAATACGGCAGTAGGTTTTATATTTGCCTGGAGCAAATTGACTACAAGGGATTTTTCATTTGAATCCAGGTCCCTGTTGCCGATAAGGTAATCGCCAACAGAATTTTTTACGAAATCAACCTCTGTCGGCTGTATCTTCTCACTCATTATTTCCCTTGTTACATCAAGGGCCTCATTCATTGCCACGGTATTTCTGTCAGGTAAGAGTGAAAGTGCAGCATTTATTGTTGATTCAGGATAAGTGCTGCCCATAAGATTTGTCAGGTAAGATACTTTTTCCTCCTCTGTCTTGTCTTCTTTCAGCTTGACAATCTGTGAAAGTATAAAAAAGTATTTTACCTGATAAAGCACACCCTCTTTGCCGTTTAAGACCCCGGGGTCATATGAAAATACATTCTGTACCTGGGCCTCGTTCCTGTCCCTGTCTTCTTCTGTTTTTGCTGAGTCTTCAAACTGCACATCTTTATTGGCCTTTATTGTCCTCGGGCTGGGTTTCCCGAGCTCAATTCCCATATCAGGAGTATAGTTATATGACAGTATTACAATTATGGCCGCTACGGCAAAAACAAGGATGTAGATACGCTGGGCTATCTTGCTTTTAAATGAGAAATATTTCCAGAAAAACCCCCTGGATGTCCTCAGGGCCTCATCTTCATCCGATTTAATAATTTCTTTTGTTTTCTTCTTTATGCTTCTGCTTCTTGCAATCATTGCTGCTCTGTCTCACTACTGTTGTTTTCTTCATAAATTTTGTAGGCATCTACTATTTTCTGTACAAGAGAATGCCTTACAACATCTTTTGATGTCAGGTAAACAAATTCAATTCCGGGAATACTGCCAAGAATGTTTTTCACCTGTATAAGCCCTGACTTTCTTTCTGCCGGCAGGTCTATCTGGGTTATGTCGCCAGTTATTACGACTTTTGAGCCAAACCCGAGCCTGGTCAGAAACATCTTCATCTGTTCAGGGGAGGCGTTCTGTGCCTCATCAAGTATTATGAAGGAATCATTTAATGTCCTGCCCCTCATATAAGCAAGAGGGACAACCTCTATTATTCCTATATCCATATAATGCTGGAATGTTTCCACATCAAGCATCTCGTACAATGCATCATACAGCGGGCGCAGGTAAGGGTTTATCTTGTCATAAATATCCCCTGGTAAAAATCCCAGTTTCTCTCCCGCTTCCACAACCGGCTTTACAAGTATTATCCTGCCTATTTCATTTCTAATAAGCGCCCCTACGGCCATTGCCAGTGCAAGATATGTCTTGCCGGTGCCTGCGGGTCCTATGCCGAAAATTATAATATTTTCCCTTATTGCTTCTATATATTTTTTCTGGCCCTCTGTTCTTGCTTTTATTTTCTTTCCGCTGTTTACCAGTATATAATCGTTAAAAATCTCATGGGGCTTAAGCTCTGATTTATCTTCCATTATTTTTATTGAGTCATTTACCCGCTGCTCATCTATTTTCTGCCCGAGGTTTATCTGGAGGGTAAGCTCATTTAAAAGCCGGACCACCCGGCTCACGTTTTTGTTCTTGCCTGCTATTTCAATTTCATTTCCAAGAACAAAAATATCCACATCATATTCGTTTTCAATAAGTTTTATCAGCCTGTCCCCATCACCTAAAAGCTCGGCAATGGAGTGGTTCTTTGAAAAATCAAGTGTAATTTTTTGCTTTGCCTGGTACAAAGTCCCTCCCGTTAAATCATAAAGAGTTCAATTTTATTTATTGTATTTGCGGCCATGCGGATTATTAAATGATTAATATGCGATTAATATACCTGATGTTGCCAGCGTCTACCGGGTTTATCCTATCCCGGGGGCCAGTTAAAGGCCCTCTTACCCATGATATGGAAATGGAGGTGAGCAACGCTCTGGCCCGCGCCCTGGCCGGTATTAGTTACCACCCTGAATCCGTCTTTTTGGAGCCCCAGCTCTTTTGCCAGGCTGGAGATCGAGTTTATCATTTCAGTTACTTCAACGCTGGATAGTTTGTCTATCTCCAGTATGCTGCTTATATGTTTTTTTGGAACTACCAGCAGATGGACCGGAGCTTTTGGATTTATATCCTTAAATGCAAGGACATAATCGTTTTCAAATATTATATCGCTTTTAATTTCCCCGCTGATGATTTTGCAAAATAAACAATCATCCATGAACTTTTTGACCTCTTAAAATAAATCCTGAAATACCTCTCACAAAAACAATAAATTATACTTTATTTATAAATAATTACAATATCATAAGCTACCTGTATATTATATACTTAATAAAATCCCTGGTAAATAATACTGCCAAGGAGGCCGTCCCTGTATAAATCATCTGCCATTACAGATAATATTTTGCCTTTTTTAATAAAACTGTAATTTCGCCCGGGTGGAATGCAAAAATAGGTTTTTATATAATTTTCAGATGTACCGCATGCAAGCTGTGTTTTAAAGTCAAATTCTTCATAAACAACTTCCAGGGGCTTTCCAATATTTGCAGTAATGAATTGCTTCCTCAGCCCGTCTGCCAGTTCTATTGCTGTGCGGCTCCTGGTTTTTTTGACTTTTTCATCAACCTGTCCCTCCATTACTGCTGCTGCAGTTTTTGCCCTTGGAGAATATTTAAAAACATGGACCTTTGAGAATCCTGTTTTTACAATCATTTCAATTGTCATTTCAAAATCTTTTTCAGTCTCACCTGGAAATCCTGTTATTATATCTGTTGTAAGTGTAATTTCAGGTATTTTATCCTTTATTGCATAAATAGTTTTATCAAAAAATGAAGTATCGTATTTCCTGTTCATAGCTGCAAGCACAGAGTCGCTCCCGCTTTGAAGAGGTATGTGCAGATGCCCTGCAATTCTTTTATTACTGCCACAGATAATATCTATGAGCCCGGAATCAACTTCATTTATTTCAATAGATGACAGCCTGATTCTTCTGGCCTTTGTACTTTCAACTATACAGCCCAGAAGTGAAGTAAGGTCAGCAGCATGCCCGCTATCCACTGGAAAATCCACCCCGTATTTGCCAATATGTATTCCTGTAAGCACTATCTCTTCATAGCCGTTTTCAGTCAATAAATTTATCTCATCTATTATCTCTGCAGGTTTTTTGCTATTGTATTGCCCCCTTACCAGAGGCACTATGCAGTATGTGCAGCCCTGCCGGCAGCCATCCTGTATCTTGACAAACGCCCTGCTTCTTTCATGAAAAGCCATTGCCCGGCCCGGCTCTTTTGCACTTTTGTTTTTATTATTTTTTATGCTGTCTTTAATGAAGCCTGCAATAAGGCCCTTGCTATTATTGGCAAACACATGGTCAGCGCCAAGCTCTTTTAAGGTACTTTCATTAAATAATGTAAAACAGCCTGTCGCTATAATAATTGCTTCAGGGGCTTTTTTTCTTGCTGCCCTTATAGATTGCCTTACCTTGCTGTCTGTTGCTGCAGTGACTGTACAGGTATTAATTATTATATAATCAGGATTT
>CAZGTW010000045.1:7318-10638 GCA_964528815.1 uncultured Actinomycetota bacterium
TCAAGATTTATAAGACCCGCTGTGCAAAGCTCCCTTGCAATATCATCTGATTCACTCTGGTTGGTTTTACATCCAAGTGTGATTATTTTAAATGCTGGCGTTGCGTTTCTGTCCATTTTGTAAATCAATTATTTTTATCTTCTATTAAATAGTTCGAAAAGAAACTAAAAAAAATTAAAAAATCAGGGATTCCTGCCTGTTTTTATAAGGTAATCAAGTACAGAAAGGAAATAAATCGCTGCTGTTTCCGCCCTGAGGATGTTTTTTCCGAAAGTAACAGGAATGGCGCCCTTTTCTGCAAGTAATGATACCTCATTCTGGTCAAAACCGCCCTCGGGGCCCACAATATATGCAATCTTCTGCATCCTGTAAAGCAGGCCGCCATCAATTATGCCAGCCATATCTTTGGCTTCAGGCAGTTTACTTTGATAATCAGTCCCGGGGGAATTTTTTGGCGATTTTAACTTAAAAGTTTCAGGCTCAACAGCCGCAAAAAATATGTCATAGCCGGAAATATCTATATCTTTTAGCGGCACCGGGTTTTTAATAATGCATTCAAAATCCCTTTTGCATTGTTTTGAGGCTTCTGAAGCAATCTGCTGCCACCTGGCGGCTTTTGGTTCAAATTCATGTTTATCAAGTTTTACAACTGTCCTGCTGCTTAAAACCGGCACTATTGTACCAATGCCTATTTCTGCAGTTTTTTGTATGGCAAGCTCCATAGCTTCCTTTTTTAATATGCACAAGTATAAGGAAATCGAAGGTGTCGTGGCAATTATTGGTGTTGCCCTTTTAACTGCAAGAATTGCACTGTCTTTGCTCACACTGTAAACTTCAGCCTGGTAACGAAAGGCGTAGTTATCTGATAATTCAACAATGTCGCCCTTTTTGGCCCTGAGAACTTTTGCCAGGTGGTAAAAATCCCGGCCGTTAAGCTCGATAGTTTCGGAACCGGTTATATTGCCGGTACCTGAAATCTGGCCTGTCTGGTTTTTATTTTCATTGCTGATAAAAAAATAAGGGTGGCTCATTGCAGACTATTGTTATCTTTTAAATGCATTTTTTATTGAAGAAAAGATACCCGCCTGTCCGTCAGCAGTATATTCTTCCCGGCCCTCGGCATATTTTTTTAAAAGCCCGATTTCATCTGCACTGAGATCCGTCGGTATTTTTACGTTTATGAATACTATATGGTCCCCCCGCCTTGGGCTGTGCAGGGGAATTATACCCTTTGATTTAAGTACGATTTTAGTCGCCGGCTGTGTCCCGGGCTTAATACTGAGTTCCTCCATGCCGTCAAGTGTCTCTATTTCAAGTTTTGTGCCAAGGGCGGCCTGGGCAAAAGAAATATTTACAGTTGAAATCACGTTTGCGCCTTCCCGAAGCAGGGTTGCATGCTTTTTTACATATACTGTTATTATAAGGTCGCCCGGTACCGAATCGGAACCGAGGGAATTGCCCCTTTGTGAAACTCTTAGCTGGTCGCGGTTGTTTATCCCCGAAGGTATATCGACAACCATCTTGTTCCTGCTCTTTACATAACCCCTTCCATTACATGTTGTGCACGGGTCCTTTATTATTGTACCTGCGCCATTGCAAGAGCCGCAAACGGAAGTCGTTACCATACTGCCCAGGAAAGTATTTCGGCTGACCCTTATGTGCCCGCTTCCTCCGCATTCTTTGCATGTTATAATGCCTTCAATTGTAGCTGCGCCTGTACCGCCGCATTTTTCACAACTGACATCGACATTGTATTCGACCTCTTTTCTGGTCCCGAAAGCAGACTCTGAAAATTCGATTTCAGTTTCAATTACAATATCTGTTCCTCTCTGGCGCCTTCTGGACCTTGTTCCTGAAGATGAAAAACCGCTTCCGAAACCCCCGCCAAAAAACATATTAAAAATGTCTCCGAACCCGAATTCTGAAAATACACTGTCAAAATTTATCCCGTCAAAAAGGCTCCCGTTAAATCCATAGGTATCATATTGCCTTCGCTTCTCTTCATTGCTAAGTACCGCATAAGCTTCGGATACTTCCTTGAATTTTTCTTCTGATTCAGGGTTGCCATTGTTTACATCAGGATGGTACTGGCGCGCAAGCTTTCGGTATGCCTGCTTTATGTCTGCTGCACTGCATTCTTTTGAAAGGCCCAGCACTTCATAATAATCTCTTTTATTTCCAGCCAAAAAACCTCACCTCGACAAAATATAAATCCCAGGGCACCTGGCGCCTGGATGTAAAATTTATAAGACATAAAAACCTCAACTGAATATTAACTTAAGGTTTTTAACAAATGCATTTATTATACTCACCACTCTGTAATAGTCCATCCTTTTCGGGCCCAAAACTCCGATTGTGCCTGTTGCGTGCTCATATATCCTGTAGCGGGAAGCAACCAGGCTCAGGTCATCGGGCCCTTCTTCAAAAATCTCTGAACCTATTTTAATTACAAAGTCCTGCTCGTCAGACAGGTTGAGAAGCATATCCATAAGCAGGTACTCATTGCCAATAACGTTTAGTATGCGCTGTATCTTTTTAATATCAATAAAATCAGGCTGGTTAAGCACTGATGACGCTCCATTAATGAAAATCCTGTTATAGACAAGCGTTTCCTGCAGGCAGCTTTTTATAAGCTCTATTATCCTTTTTATTAATGGTATCAGGTAAGTATCTTTTTCAGTTATTTTAAGTTTTATAAAATCAATTTCAGATATGTTTTTATCCCTCAGCTGGGAATTCAGTATGTTTGAAACGGACTGGAAATCCAGGCTGTGGTATGTGCCTTCAAGCGTAAAATTCCTCTTGTACACCCTTCCGGTATCAGTTATTAATACCAGCAGGAAGCTGCCGGGGTTAAACTGGAGTATCTCAAGATGCTTGAACCTGCTCTGGTAAATCGCAGGAGCCACAATCATTGAAAGATAATTTGTAAGGTTTGCAAGCTGCTCGGAAGATTTTCTCAGCACCGCCTCCATTTCAAGTTCATTACCGGGGTCAAGTTTTATAGCAGGAATTTCAGTTCCTGGTTTAAGAGCAGGAGACGATGCACTGCTGTTTATAAAATTATCCACAAAGAACCTGTACCCCTTATCAGAAGGTATCCTGCCTGCTGATGTGTGGGGATGGCTCAAATACCCCATCTCTTCAAGCTCGGCCATTTCTTTGCGTATGGTTGCCGGGCTTATGTCAAATCCGGTGTTTTCAGCAATGCACTGTGATGAAACCGGTTCGGCGCTGCTTATAAACCTCTTTATTACTTCCCTGAGTATATCTTTTTTCCTGTCTGTCAGTTTCATTTTATTTTTTTATCTCAATAATTT
>CAZGTW010000046.1:0-1863 GCA_964528815.1 uncultured Actinomycetota bacterium
AATTAAACAGGTGATTTTGAAACTTAAAAAAGTAATAAAATAGCACTTGTATATTACAACTAATGTAATATAATAGCATTATGTTTAGTAGAAATATTGAAACAGAGTTTAAAAAATGGAAATCAAGCCCAATACGCAAACCACTACTGGTGCGGGGTGCCAGGCAGGTGGGCAAAACAAGCGTTATCCGTAAATTTGGCAGGGAAAACTTTTCCGATCTAATTGAAATTAATCTTGAAAAAAAGGAACAGTTAGCTGTATTTGATAAATCAATAAGTGTCGAAGATTTCTTAAAAAGAATTTCTATTCTTTTTGATAAAACGGCAGTTGACGGCAGTACCCTGATTTTTATTGATGAAGTGCAGGAATCAAAAAATATAATGGAACTCCTGCGGTTTTTTTCAGAAGAAAGGCCCCAGCTCCACGTTATTGCCGCAGGGTCACTGCTTGAAGCAAAAATCGAAAAAAACTGGTCAATACCAGTAGGAAGAATTGATTATAAATATGTTTATCCGATGACTTTTTTTGAATACCTTGAGGCAAGGCGAAAAAATGCATTGCTTGATACCCTTAAAAACATTAATCCGGAGGACCGGTTTGAATTTAAAGATCTTGCCGGCAGTTTATTTAAGGACTACATAATAACAGGCGGAATGCCTGAAGTCATAAACAGCTATGCCAGTACCGGAAATTATGATGAAGTAAAAACAATTTTAAACCGGCTGCAAACAGCATATATAGATGATATCAGGAAATATTCAAGGTCAAACAGTGATAGTAAATATCTGGAATATGTTATCGAATATGGTGCCAGGGTTGCCGGTCTGCTTTTTACTTACGAAAATTTTTCAGGTTCAAACTATCACAGCCGTGAAATGGCACAAGCTTTAAATACTGTTGAAAAAGTAATGCTTCTAAAACAGGTGCCTGCAATCAGTTCTCCTGTTTTGCCTTTAACTCCCAAATTTAAACGTCCTAAAAAAATGATATGGCTGGACGTGGGGCTTGTAAACTTTATAAATGATGCCTATAAGGATTTAATAACCGGTGTCTATAAAGCCAGAATAATGGAACAGGTTGTGGGACAGGCAATAATTGCAAATGGAGTGCAGAAAAAGACAGAGCTCTATTACTGGGCAAAAGAACGCTCACAGGGCAGCGCCGAAGTTGATTTCTGTATTCAGCATGGCACAAGGCTTGTGGGAATTGAAGTGAAATCCGGAAATATCTTAAAGCTGCGATCCTTATTCAGTATGGCAAGCGCTGATGAAAATATAATTGCTGTAAGAGTATCCTGGGATGACTTAAAGGTCGAAAAATATGAATTTGCCGGTAAAACTTATAAGCTGCTTTCAATACCTTTTTACCTGATTGACCGCCTGCCTGAATTAGTTGACTGGTTTATAGAAGTAATTTAGTAACATGAGAATAAATACTATATAAGATTTTCAAAGATAAGTTTAAGTATATAAAACAGGGTTGTGCTATAATAATTTAGAGATTTGATTTAAATAAGCTTTAATAACATCTTATGGTGATATTATGTCTAAAAAACTGAATAGAATAACTATTAATCCTGATATATGTATGGGCCAGGCGACTATTAGAGGAATGAGAATAACTGTATCATTTATTTTGAAATTATTAGGCTCAGGAATGGGTACACAGGAAATATTGGCTGACTATCCGGAGCTTCAAAAAGAAGACATTTTGCAGGCAATACAATATGCCGCCTGGTTATCAGGAGAATACACACGTCCACTTGTGTCAGCTAAGTAAAATGGAATATATTGCAGATATCCATATTTCACCAAAAACCATTAAACTACTTTTAGATAGTGGCTGTAAGATAAGGCGAGTTTC
>CAZGTW010000046.1:1963-4138 GCA_964528815.1 uncultured Actinomycetota bacterium
AGTAATCAATTTCTAATTGATTATTGTAAAGAGATATAAATCATTAAATCGCAACATTTCATTTCCCGGGATTTGCTGATATCATCTCTTAAAGTAAACCTGTTTGTATTTTTAAAAAGAACTATATCTGCACTGCTATGAAATACGATATGAAACATGCTATTAAAAAACCAGATGTAAAGCCAAAAAAGGGCAGAATTGTTTTAATAATATCTCTTTCTACAGCTGCATTGATACTGGCTGCGCTTGTATTTTTTAACTTTGGCAACATCCGCAGCTATACCAGCTCACTTGCAGCCAAAATATTTCAGAGCCCGGCAGAGAAAGAAGAGCCAAAAGAGCCACAAGAGCCAGACGGGCCGGCAGATAAAATGAAATCTACAGATTCAGGTAAAGATTCAGATGAGTCCGGACAAAGCGATGAAGGCAAACTCCCCGGCAGCACTGAAGAAACAGCTGATAATAATAAGACCCAGGTAACAGCAAAAGACACAATAGAAACAAGCACTTCCACAGAAAAAGAGGAAAATACAGCTCCGGCCATAAAGCTTGAGGTGTATGAAGGGCCGCTTTACTCACCTGAAGACGATATATGTTATTACAGGGTAAAGGCAATAGTAAGCGGGAGCCCTTACCCTGCAGTCAGCTTCAGCAAAGATGACAGCCTTGGCTCGCTTGGGAAAGGAAAGGCCCAGATAAACTTAAAAAGAAATGATGCGCCCTATACGCTTACCGCCATAGCTTCAAACATTGCTGGCAAAGCTTCAGGAAAATTGATTCTCTCCTGGGGCTGCAACATAGCCCCGCAGATAAAGGCAGCAAACCTGTCTTCAAATATAATTTATGTTTCCAGGCAGTATGATTTAACAGCCGATGCAGAGGACCCTGACGGTGATGCCATACAGTATGACTGGAGCGCAAATGCAGGCCTTATAGCCCAAAATAGCGCAAACCCCGCCAAATGGACAAGCCCGGATGCTCCCGGAGAATACATCATTACGCTTGTCGCAAGCGATAATCATGGAAATAAATCATCTCCTTACACAATCAAAGTATCCGTAAAAGCTAAAGCTGAACCCATAAGCAAAAGTACAAGCATGGTGGGCTACCAGGAAGTTTCTGCTGAGCAACTTGTTGGCCTTTTTGTTAAAAGAAACCCGTCCAAAACAGAAAGGGCGGCAAGGCTTGCGCCGATGTATATAAATTACGGTAAAATGTTCAATATAAGGGCAGATATTGCCTGGGCCCAGATGTGCCATGAAACAAATTTTCTTGAATATACCGGGGACGTAAAATCCGGGCAGAATAATTTTGCCGGCATTGGGGCAACAGGCGGCGGGGAACCTGGAAACAGCTTTGCAACAGAGGAGCTGGGCATAATAGCTCACTTTGCCCACCTTGCCTGGTATTATTTTCCTGACCATGTAAATAAATACTGCAGCCTTGAATATGATCCCAGGCATTTTGAAAATGTGCATAAATATTATACTGGGGACACAAGCCTTGGATTTTTAAAAGGGCGGTGGGCAACTGACACCAATTATGCTGACAAAATAGCCCAGTTTGCAAATGAGATATATGGAAATTGAAATCAAAGATTCTTCACTTACAGGGCGTAGATAAAGGGGCGCAAGGGCATAGCCTTTAAGACTCATGAAATAGTTTCATTTTATTAAAATATTCCTGTTTTACCTGAAGTAGTTTTTCAAGCAGGCCTAATGAAAAAAATCAACATAGAAATGTTGCTATTTATAACTCCAAATTTATATCTATATAGATATAAAATTATGTTTATGTGTTAAAAGAGTAAGAGTATAATTTTAATAAAGTTTAATGTTTTTGGAGAAGAACTATATTTTTGAAGTCGAATACTGATGGTAAAAATTAATGTGTCGGTCCCTGAAGATTTCCTGGCAGAAATTGACAGATATAAAAAAATAAAAAAGATTACAAGGTCACAATTTATAGTTGATGCAGCAAGGAATTATTTTAATACCATTGAATCCTCACTGGCCCATGAAAGTAAGATTGATGCAATAAAGAGATTGAGAAAAACCAGGCATGAGATAATGAAATTCACCTCAAAAAAAGGGATTGATGTAACCGAAGAATTAAGGAAAATGAGGTCGGAACGCAGCAAAGAAATTGAAAAAAGAGTTACCGGAAAGTAGATGG
>CAZGTW010000046.1:4238-10348 GCA_964528815.1 uncultured Actinomycetota bacterium
TTCAAGTGCTGTTGCAGCAATCCATATATCATTTGTAGGGATAGGGGTACCATTATCTTTTAATATTTTGATAAGCGCTCCATATCTTTCTGCTATAGAGTCATTTATATCGATAATATAGATCCCGGGCTGTTCAATAAATTCTTTCAAATCTTTTGTATTATCCCTTAATCTGGCACCCAATTGAAATCCTGCATACAGTTCACCCATTACTATTGCGGGGACATAGATCTCATCAGTAGTTTCCAGTAATTCACTGATATTGGGATTACCTTTTTTAAAAGCGGAATAAATATTTGTATCAATACAGATTTTCATTATTCCCAGATCTCCTTATCGATTTTATTAAAGATTTCAGTATTTTTTTCAAACTCCTTAAATTCAGCGCTGCTCCATGTGCCTGAGAATTTTGAAAGGTCCCTTTTCTTATTAGAGTTATTTTTTAATCCCAGCGACTTTTCAAGCAGGATAATAATTGTTTTATTGATGCTTTTATTCTGTTTTTCTGAAATTGACCTTATAAGATCTTCTACCCTTTTAGGGATTTGTCTTAGAGTTATTTGTTTCATTAAATGCCTCCATGAATTCATATTATGACATCAGTTTATTATAATAAAGTTTTTTTATAAATACAAAAAACTGCAGGATTTCACAGCTGATATCCAGCTGGTGCCACTTAAGGATTTAATGTATTTGAAAAACCGGCAAGATACACCATAAGGGCATCGTTTTCAAATGATAGGGTAAATTATATTGCAAGTGAGTCCAGAGTATTAGATTGGCTGGGCATAGACGAGTTCAAAAGGACTTCAGGAGAAAACCAGAATATAAAAGTAAAATAAATAATATATAAGATTTTCAAAGTGAAATAGTATCCCAAAAACATATTTCGTTATATAATCTTTCTAAAAATTTTCTACAGCAAATAAGCAATTTATGATAGCGCTGCATATTTCAATATTAAATGGCATTCCTTACATCTGGAGCGAGGCAAGCAGTATTGGCGCTATTAAGGACTTGCAAAATGCTGTTAAGGCAACTGGCATTGGTATAAAAGTTGCCAAAAGCAATACCGAGCTTCTTACCGCCTGGCTGCCATCATACCAAAACATAGCCGTGCCTTCATCGCCTTTAATTAAAGCAGAACCAGATAAAAAGAAAAAAGTTTGTCTGTGCCCTTTTTCGGTATTTGCCAGACCCTTAAATATAGAAGAATTGCTAAAACTTACATCTATTGCCGAAGGCGGGAATATTTTAGAAAGCCACGTTATTTTTGCCGGTTCGATTATCTGGACAGGAAAACTTCTTGAAACAGCCCTTGATATTACAGCACAAGAGAGATTTTTGCCCACTTTAACAAGGCACAATGATTCCTGGGAAGCCCGCTGGCTGCCGCTGCCCTGTGATGAAAGTGATAAGCAACTTGAAAAGCTTTCTGCAGGTATGCCCGCAGTTTGCCGCTGCTTAAACAATGATACAGAAAAAGCACCTGGCATGCCACCCAGGGCAGTTGTGAATATGTTTCTTGCAAAAACCATTGACGCTATTATCAGAAATGCAAATTCTTCACAAAACAACAGAAATAGCAGCCGCCATCATCAAAAAAAGCCCTACAGCCTGCACGATGCCTGGATTATTGCATTGATTGCGCAAGACCCGCAAGTTGCCTGGGATGATGGACAGGAAATAACTAACTTTTCAAAGCAACTTGCAGACTGGAGACGTCCCGTTGATTTAGTTGCCGCATCACCCTTTAAATTCTGCTTCCGCCTCTCTGAACCACAGGAAGATGAAAATAAATGGCGCCTGGATTATCTGCTGCAGCCAAAGGATGACCAGAGCCTTAACCTGCCGGTAGCAGAGCTCTGGGAAAAAAAATCCAGGATAGCAAAACAAATGCAGAAGTATAAGGGTTTACCTACTGAGTTTATACTGATGGCTCTTGGACAGGCTGCCGGTTTATGTCCATATGTCGCACAAAGTCTAAAAAATAAAAATCCCGGAGGTTTTGACCTTGACGCAGGCGGGGCATTAACTTTTTTAAAAGAACATTCAGAAGCACTGCAATCCAGCGGTTTTACAGTGCTTTTGCCTTCCTGGTGGGTGGGGCAATCTGCAGCAAAACACCTGGGATTAAAAGTTAAAGCCAGGATTCCACAAATGCAAACAGCTTCCAGTGTCCTAACTCTTGATTCCATGATAGAGTTTGATTATACTGCAGCGCTTGGCAGCGATGAAATTAGCCTTGAAGAGCTAAAATTTTTAGCAAAATTAAAAGAGCCCTTTGTAAAACTACGTGGCCAATGGACACAGATAAATCAGGAACAGATCCATTCTGCCATCATTTTGCTTGAAAAACAGAAAAGTATGTCAGCCCCGGCCCGCCAGTTACTGGCTGACAGTATTTGCCAGGACAGACAAATCGGGACGCTGGCAGTTAATTCAGTCCAGCTGACAGGCTGGTTAAATGATTTGCTGGAAAAATTAACGGGGCGAGCTGAATTCAGCACCCTGGCTCAACCGCATGGATTTAAAGGAAAACTCAGGCACTACCAGAAACGCGGTTTTTCGTGGCTGGCATTTCTGCGCCAATGGGGTCTTGGAGCATGCCTTGCCGATGACATGGGTTTAGGTAAAACAGTACAGACCCTGGCCTTGCTACAGAGTGAGTTTACAGCAGGTAAAACAAAACCGGTGCTGGTGATCTGCCCGACAACTGTTATAAATAACTGGCGTAAAGAGGCAGAGTCTTTTACTCCTGGGATTAAAGTTATGGTTCATCACGGCATTAACAGGCATAAAAATCAATCTTTTAAAGAAGCTGCCTTAAAAAATGCCATTGTTATTTCCAGTTATGGATTGCTGCAGCGCGATATTGATTTCTTAAGGGATGTCAGCTGGGCAGGGGTGATTCTGGATGAGGCACAGAATATAAAAAATCCGGAAACCTCGCAATCAAAAGCAGCGCGCTTGCTGGCTTCAGAATATCGGATAGCACTGACAGGCACTCCTGTTGAAAACCATGTGGGCGATATCTGGTCATTAATGGAATTTTTAAACCCGGGGCTTTTAGGCAGCCAAAGCTCATTTAAAAACAAATTTTACAAACCTATTCAGTTATATAGGGATCCTGATGCATCAAACAAACTTAAAGCACTGACGGCCCCCTTCATTCTTCGCCGCCTGAAAACAGACAAGTCCATTATTTCTGATTTGCCGAATAAAATGGAAATAAAGGATTACTGCAGCCTAACCAGGGAACAGGCGTCTCTTTATAAGGCTGTTACAGATGACATGCTCAGACAGGTCGAGCAGGCTGAGGGTATTAACAGGCGGGGGCTTGTTCTTGCAACTCTGATGAAGCTAAAACAGGTTTGCAACCATCCTGCCTTATTTTTAAAAGACAATTCCTCAATTGCTGAGCGCTCCGGCAAATTGCAAAGACTGAAAGATATGCTTCTTGAAATACGGGAGTTAAAAGAACGCACACTGGTATTTACCCAGTTTGCTGAAATGGGAGGTTTACTGGCACGGTATTTCCAGGATCTTTTTGCGCAGGAGGTTTTCCTGCTTTGCGGAGCGACAAGTAAAAAGAAGCGGGATGAAATGGTTGATCGTTTCCAGAATGATGAGAATGCCCCTTATATTTTTATTCTATCGATTAAAGCCGGCGGAACAGGGCTAACACTGACCCGGGCCAATTATGTAATACATTATGACCGCTGGTGGAATCCTGCAGTTGAAAACCAGGCCACTGACAGGGCTTTCAGGATTGGCCAGACGAAAAATGTACAGGTTCATAAATTTATTGTTGCAGGCACTCTTGAAGAACGCATTGATGAGATGATTGAAAAAAAGACAGGCATTGCAAACCAGGTTATCGGCAGTGGCCAGCAATGGTTAAGCGAACTATCCAATGAAGATTTAAGTAAAATAATAAGGCTTGGAAGCGAAGCTTTAGGAGAGTAAATATGAGTCAGCGCTACGATTATTATGACTGGTACGAACCGTCAAGGCCAAAAGAGGTTAAAGGCGGCATAAAAGCACAGAGCAAACGCGGTTCTTTTAGCCAAAAGTGGTGGGGAAAACTCTGGATATCTACACTTGAAAACTTTGATATTGGCGCCAGGCTTTCCCGCGGGCGCTCTTATGCACGCATGGGCCAAGTTGCAAGTCTTGAAATTAAAAAAGGATGTGTTTATGCAGAAGTCCAGGGTTCCCGAAAAGAAGCTTACCGGATTTGCATTAAACTTAAAACCTTCACAGAAGAACAATGGCTCAAAGTAATAGCAGGGATTTTGGAAAAGCCTATTTTTGCAGCGCAACTGCTCGGCAATGAAATGCCGCAGGAAATTGAATCGGTATTTAAAAAAGCAGGGCTGTCACTGTTTCCCCAAAAGAAAGAAGATCTTGAAACTGGCTGCTCCTGCCCTGACTGGTCAAATCCCTGCAAGCACATTGCCGCAGTATTTTATCTGATGGCGGAAGCTTTTGATAAAGATCCTTTCCTGCTTTTTAAGATGCGCGGTATGGAGCGAAACGAATTTGTAGATCTGCTGCAGCACACTGGTGCAAATGTGGATAAAGATGGGAGTCAAACTTTAGCCGCAGTGTTAAAAATTGAGCATGAGTCCCTGCCTGCAGATCCCGGCTTGTTCTGGGGACAAAGTCCTGCAACAGTACCTGGCGCAGGCGGCCTCACTCCTGTTGTACTGCATGCAGCTCTTCCCAAACGTTTGGGATCACTTGCATTCTGGCGCTCTGATAAAAACTTCATTGATGAGATGGAAAGTATATATAAAAATGCTTCAGGTTATGTAAGCAATGGGGAGCATTGAAACATCAACAAATTTTAATACTCTTGAAGACTTATGCCGGGATTTAAAATTGGCACCTTCCAGACTTTCATTCCTTAGAATTTCCTTTTCTCTGTTTTTTAAAATTGAAGTTTTCATATATTTATCTTTAATATTTACTGATTATTTTAACATATATTTTTTTGCTTATCACATTCCCGGTTATTCAGGATAAATTTCAAAATAATCAAAGCCAAGCGGTATTAATGAATTGAAATGCTTCCTGTCCAATGTAAAAATACGGTTTACCTTAAGCCTTTCGGCAATTGCAACTATTGCGCCATCCACATATCCTATGTCCAGGTTATTATATTTCTTAAGGATTTCCACAATCCTTGCCAGGTCCAGGAATTTAATTATTTCAATATGAAAATTTACTGATATTATTTCTTCTATAAATTTTATTTCAACGGAAGTCCCGAACTTTTTATTTAGCATAAAACATGCTTCAGGAATCACTGGAGAGGGAATAATAAGCCTGTAATCTTCTTTATTAATGATGTCTGCCAGGCTGTGGTGATGTTCACTGCTTCTATCCACCAGGCTTATTATCGCGCTTGTATCTATAATTGCTTCCATTAATCCTCTCCAAATCCGCTGTTTTTCAGGAAGTCCTCATCTTTTTGCGCAAAATAAGGTTCCCTGCTTTCTGCAATACCAATGATGCCAATTTTCTTTTTAATGATTTTTTTAGCCACATATTCTGCAACAGCTTCCTGTATTAATAATGTCCTGGATTTATTTGTGCTTCTTGATAAAGCCTCTAACTTCAGCATGATATCTTTATCAAGCAGAACAGATGTCCTGTCTTTCTCCATTTGAGATGCCGGCCCTTTCAGTAATTTTAAATGACTTAAATTCTTTCAAATACTGGTAAAATTTTTAGAGGTGTAACTTCTGAAATTAATATATTAATAATATTAATATATTAATATTATATTTGTCAAATAAAATTACTTTTTTCAAAATGATACTTGTTCCTGACGATTCATGGTTTCTTTTTTAAAAGTAAAACAAAGATAATTAGAATCATATTTAAGATTTTAAGTAAACTATAAAAAGAGAAATATTAATGCTGCAAAAAACTATTGCCGGAATCAGTTTTATAAAGGGTCATCATTAATTATATATTTACATATTTATTCAAATAAGCTATTATACTTATAACTTTGACACTCTTCTAAATTAATAAACCTTGTATTTATAGCATATATGCTATATCATAATTATGATATGGAAAATAATACTTTATAA
>CAZGTW010000047.1:0-10241 GCA_964528815.1 uncultured Actinomycetota bacterium
TTTCTGGTAGCTGGTATCAGTCATTTTGTCAGCCATTTTTAACTCCCTTTTTATAATTTTTTTCCTGAAGGATTATTTTGAAACCTCAATCTGGATCTTGATCTGCTTGCCCGGATTTGTCTTTAATTAATATTCTAAAACCATTATATGATCTTTGCCGTTTATCTGGCCATTGAATTCAAATCCAAATCTGCGGTAAAGCTTAATGGCAACTATGCTTTCCTTATGTACCCCTAAAAGGATTTTATTATGTTTTTTATCCTGCTTAATCCTGTCAATCAGCATTGTAAATGCAATTCTTCCGAAACCTTTGGACTGGTACCTCCAGTCTATCATAAACCTGTATATCCAGTATTGTCCATCTTTTCTGTCAATGCCATACATTGCAAAACCTATCGGCTTTTCATCACTGTAAATTGCAACAGGGATGCATTCCTGCTTGACTTTTGATTGGGCTACCGACACAGCGTTTGATGTTAAAAAGTCTCTCTGGCTCTCATAAACATGAAGATCTATTATCTCCCGGAAATTGTCATAATTTACATCTCTTAAAGTAATCATTTATTATCTTTTCCTGTTTAATATTTCCTTCAGTATATTTTAATTATCCATAATTATGGATTGCCTTACTGAATACTATTAGCAGACCATGACCAATAAATCAATAGTTAAAAATTGGATTTAAATTAAAAAGATAGTATTAAGAATTCCTGTTTTTAACAAAAATATGATTAAATGGTTCAAATAATACCGGTTTTTATAGAATATATGAAAAAAAATTAGAAAAATCCATAATTATAATTTACTATACTAACTAGTAATTATTATGAAGTAAGTTTATAATTATCAGACTTTTAAAAAAACAAATAAATTAGAGTTTTAAAATTAAATACTGGAGGGACATCAATGGCAATTAGAAAAGCAAATGCAGTATGGGAAGGAAGCCTTCTTAAAGGTAAAGGAACGGTAGAAGTCGAAAGCGGTTTATTTAAAGCCCCCTATTCTTTTAATACAAGGTTCGGCGAAGAAAAAGGCACAAATCCGGAAGAGCTGGTTGGCGCTGCACATGCTGCATGTTACTCAATGGCTCTTTCTTTTATGCTTGAACAAAATGGTTTTACCCCGGACAAAGTTTCTACTGAAGCTAATGTAAGCATTGATAAAGTGGGAGATGGTTTCAAGGTTACAAAAATCATGCTTATTACCCGCGGTAAGGTTCCAGGAATTGATGAGGCAACCTTTTTTAAATATGCAAATGAAGCAAAAACAGGATGCCCGATATCCCAGGCTCTTGCAGCAACTCCCATTGAGCTTGACGCGGCACTGGTAAAATGAGCAATTTTACAATCAGGATAGCTTCTGAAGCCAGTGGTGATTGGGAATATTTTGATTTATTGAAATAATAAATCAAAGACATCCCTTAATTTATTTTTGGTAAAATCATCAATATTTCTCCTTATCGACATTGCATCCAGTTCTTTTATTCCTTCATTGTATAGTAAATCTTTATTTACAGAGGTAACATTTAGAATATACTCTATCAGTCTTTCAGACAGTTTTATTTTCCATTGTGTAAGGATTGGATCATATGAAAGGATAAATATTATAAGCTTTCCAAGGTCCTCTTCAATAAAACCGGGCCTGCAATCTTCAAGATCGACGCGAAATATTTTTCCTGCCGGCAGCGGCTCATCTTTAAAAATAAAGTTCCTGAGGTTCATATCATTAAAAATAAGGGCTTGCCCAAAGATTTTTTTTGAAACTTCACGAAAAGAAAAAACAAGGTCAACGCATTCTTTAAACTCTTTAAAACAGCAATCAAAAAGAAAAACAGTATTATTTACGGTTGCCGGGATATGGGCAGGAGATTTAATGTTCATGAGACCATTGGCTTTTTTTAATGATTTGCTTTCATAAACACAAAAACGCTCAAGCAGGGTGCAGCCCTCTATATATTCAGTAACAATATAGTTGCTGCCTTCATAAAAAAGCCCTGGCACAGAAAAGGCCGACTGCCGTTTTGCTTCATTAAACCTGTAACCCAGCCCGTTTAATAAAAGACTTTCATTTTCTTTTCTTATACCAGCTCCCTGTCCCAGGTATTTTTTAAATACAAGAAATGCATCATGGGTTGTTTTCACAGGACTCTTTTTAAAAATGCATTTAACCTTAAATACCTGGTTTTTTCTGCTCTGGAATTTTTCAACTATTTCAGTTTCTTTTATTTGGCAGTCTTCAAGAAATTCTTTTTCAAATATTGGGGATGTCTCCATATATGGGATTTTTAAAATTTAAACTAATCATTTATTTCAATAACAATATTTGCAGGTTCTTCACAACCCTTAAGGTTTTTTACCATCGCGATTATGCTGTCTCTTAAAATACCCTGCACGAAAGGCACAATGGCAATTTTTTTATTATTTACTTTAAGGATTATTTTTTCTTTTTTTAAAACACAATCGTTTCTGTCAGCTTTTCCTTTTAAGATAAGAGCCGAAAGCTCCCTGCAGCTTTGGCCGCAGGCGCTGCAGCATTCCGGGGGGAAATCAGGCAGCATATCAAAAACATCCTTTTCAATTTTATCGACAAGCCCGGCGATATTGGTTATAGAGTCAATAACCGGGATGCCCTCAAATTCATTAATACTGGCAGATACCACCCCTGATATTAAAAATACCCTCTGGTAAAATTCATCATTCTTTTTGGCTTCGATGTCTTCCTTTGAGTGCGCACATAAAACAGCCGGGCAGCTGCTTTCCCTTACGCCTTCCATTATTACATAATCTGTATTATAGAATTTAAGTATTTCTTCTATGCTAAGGTTCCTTGGAAATAAGACATCGGTCTCGTAATATCCCCTTGCGGTAACAAGCTCTGCTCCTGCATCTTTGTGCCTGTAAGTATTTGTACCCTCGGTATCGATTTTAAATTTCTCATAATGTATCTCTTTTATTGTGCCGACCGTATACCCCCGGCGCTTAAGCTCTTTTATTATGTTTTCTATGGTTGTGGTCTTGCCTGATTTTGAAATGCCATTGACAGAAAATATTTTCATTTTTTTTATTCCTTAATCTTTAAATAATGCTTTTCGGGAACCCGAGATAATAATAAATAACAAAAACAGCTGCTGTAAATAATAGCATGGAAATCATGATAAAATAATCTGATGCACAAAACTTCAAATGCAATAAGCTTGTCCTGCCTTTGTATGCCCTGAATGCCCGCATCTCCATTGCCACTGATAACTGGTGGGCCTTTCTAATAGCTCCAGCCACTACCGGATTAAAAACATAAAGGTATAAGCGGATTCTTTTTTTCAATGGGATTTTTTTGATTTCAATTCCCCTGAGCTGTATTGCTGTAAATGTATCTTTTATTTCATTTCTTAAAAGCGGAAGAAACCTTATTGCAACTGATACCATAAATGCAATATCATAGGGTATTTTCATCTGTATTAAACCCTGCACAACCTCCCTGGAATTTGAAGTTGAAACGATGGTTGCAGAAAATACAATAATTGCCACACGCAAAAGGAACTCGCCGCCTTTTAATATACCTCCCATTGTAAGGACAGGAAAACTACCTATCTGGAGGAAGATCCTTCCCGAGTGGATAAATATGCTTTGAAGCACCACTATAATAAGAAATATGTACCACAGATTCTTCGTAGATCTTAATGCCTTATAAAGCTCTGCCTTAAAAATAAATGCCGCAATTACTGAGAGCAGTAAGATAAATGCCAGTACATATAAATGCTGGACAAAAACTCCTATGGTTGAAAAACCCATGACTATTGCAAGTTTTGCCCGTACATCAGCTTTCGGGTTATAAAATTTCTTTGGTGATTTTTCCATTTGATATCTTTAAAATAGTGCCGGAAAAGTTATTTATGAATTTTTCATCATGGCTCATAATCATCATTCCCTTTCCCGCCTTAATAAGATTTTTCAGTATGTCTACCAGTATTGTTTTTCTTTCAATGTCAAGGCCTGTAGTGGGCTCGTCTAGGATGAGAAATTGAGGATCATTTATTAAAATCCCTGCCAGTGCGAGCCTCTGCTTTTCACCATAGCTTAAGGAAAACGTGCCGCTGTTTTTATGGGCAGATAGATTTAAAAGCTCAAGCACTTCACTGACCTTTTTATCTATAATGCTTTCCTCAATACCCTTTATTTTCATGACAAAAGACAGTTCATCGATTACTGTGTTTGCAAATATCTGCACCTCCGGGTTCTGGAAAAGATACCCTGCAATGCTGCCTATTTGCGCAAGATTCATGCCGGATACGTCCCTGCCATCAAGTATGATTTCCCCCGAATCAGGCTTCAATATTCCGACCAGGAGTTTGCCCAGCGTGGTCTTTCCGCAACCATTTGGGCCCATAACTGCTGTAAAATTGCTGCGGCCCACAGAAAGGTCCGCGCAGTCCAGAATCATTCTATCCTGCGTATAGCTGAAAGTGACTTTTTTAAACTCTATAAAATCCTGCAAATCCGCCACCTTTCAAATCTTCTATCTTTTCGATTTTTCCATTTTTTAAAAAATATATTTCATCAGCCAGCTCAAGATTTTCAGGATCATGCTCGACCATTATTACAGCCTTGCCGTTATTTTTCAGCTGGAAAATCACATTTTTTATTCTTGATTTTCCTTCCCTGTCGATTTGCGAAAGGCTCTCATCAAAAATTATTATTGAAGGGTCCATTGAAAGGACAGAAGCTATTGCAATAAGCTGTTTTTCACCTCCGGAAAGATTTTCAGGATGGTCAAACCTGTGCTTTTCCATATTCACAAGTTTTAAGCAGATATCTATCCTTCTTGCTATTTCATCCCTGTCAATGCAAAGATTTTCCGGCCCGAACGCTATTTCATCTTCAACTGTAGGTGAAAAAAGCTGGGTATCCGGGTCCTGGAAGACTATTCCGGTAATTGTGGCAATTTTGCCGGGAAGCATTCCTGATACGGGTTTTCCGTAAAGCAGCACATCTCCCTTTATTTCCCCGTGGTATATATGCGGTACGATGCCGCAAATGCAATAACATAATGTGCTTTTGCCGCAACCGCTTAATCCCAGAATGGATGTTACTTTGCCGGATTCTATCTTCAGGTTTATGCCATTAAGTATATTTTCGTTCCCATCCTGGTACTTGAAGTATAAGTCTGAAATCTCAACTGGATGCATTTGATGGCGCCTTAAAATATTTACTGTTTTGCAAGGTTTATTTCAACAACAAATTTGCACCAGCGCTGGCTGAACTGGTCCTTCCTGACTATTACCTGGTAGGGACCGTTTCCGCCTGAAGCCTTGGTGCCAAGTTCTTTTCCGTCCATTTTATATGCAATATAAATATTGTCATCATCTTTTACTTCACCGTTTTCAAAAGCAACTGTGTATCCATCTATTGCTTTTACAGTAAACATTGTGTAATCGTCAATATTTATACCCATTTTCTCAAGTACATCTTTTAAAAGTACGCCTGTAAAACTGTGCTCCTTTGGCCCTGTTTTACTGGTGTCCATAATTGCGGTAAATTCTTTTTGTCCTGCACTTATAATGAAATCCATATCGGCTTTGCCGATTTCATTATCTGCGGATTTTACGATTATAGTTTTGTCAGCTTCAAGCTCTTTTTTTTCACCTATGTTTCCTGCATTTAAAACTGCAAATACGGCAACCACTATGATAAGAGCGCCTAAAATGCTTCCGATTATTATAAGATTCCTTTTTTTCATTGCTATCCTTTTTTCTAAATTAATTATTTTATTTGATAAGATTTATTTAATAAGGATATAAGGTACCACCAGGTCCTCAAACCTGAACTGCCCGTGATTACCGGCTCCATTTTCATCATGCTGGCCGTGATCGGAAGTAATTATACAGATCCCGTCCCATTTCTGAACCAGGCCTTCTATATAACTATCCACCTGTTTGACTGCATTATATGTTTGTTGTGAAGAAACGCCATAATTATGGCCCGCATCATCAATACTGTGAAAATGGACGACAACAAGGCCGTTGTTATTGCTGATATTATCTAACGTATATTTGTAAATCTCGTCATCTTTTGTGCCATTATCATTCATATCAGTATTTAATATGGGTTCGACTTCTGTCTTTACTATGCTTGTGTCGCCTTCAATATATATAGAGTCTTTTCCCAGGTCCGCTGCATCAGAAAAAATAGATGGAACCAGCAGTTCGCGCTGTTCCCTGGAGTATACCCCGTTTACTGAAGGGGGCTGGCCTGTAAATATAGCTGCGAGTCCCGTGTTTGTAACAGGCGCATACACAGAGAGAGCCTGTTTGATGTCTGCGCCTCCTTCTGTTATTTCCGTCCGGACAAAGGGCATGTACCCTCCACTTAAGGCCTCTCTGCACTGGTTGTACCCGAGCCCGTCTGTTATTACAAGCAATACTTTCATGTCCTTTTTTAAATATGCAAGCGTATCATAATATGCATCCATTATACTGGCCGCTGAGGGTTCCAGTACTACACCTTTTATATTTTTTACAACCTGGCTTCCGTCAGGAGGTAAATAATCGATTCCATTTCCTGATATCTCAAAATTCCCTGTTTCTGCCGTAAAGATATAATCACCCTCCCGGGACATGATAAGATATTGGCCAAAATCTGCCTCTATTGTATTTTTATTTAACAGATCATCCAGGGTGAACAGATCTTTTATGACAAAAGCCGAACTTGTAAGCTCTTTGGAAGAAGTGCCCACTTTGTAATAAAACTGCCGGTTGTCCAGTTTTAAATTGCCCGGTGTGGCATTTAACAGATTGCTGTCCATAGTAATAATGTTTAAACCAAGACCGGAACCGCTGTCAGAAGTGGCACCGGAAGCATTGGATACTACAAGCAATTCTGCTACGTTTTTTATGTTTGTGCTGGGCGGGTGCAGGGGATTTACGGACTGCCACCCTTTATCGGCGCTGAAGCTTATATAGCTGTTTTTGCTGTCTTCATATGAAATTTTCGCGGCCTTACCATCTGAACCGGCAATATATATGTCCGAATCAGCGCTTGCGGGTTGCACCAGTTCAAGAATCTCTCTTAAATTAAAAGCATTTATCCAGTTACCGCCTTCAGATATCCTGTGCTCCAGAAGGCCCGCTTCATTTAACAAATAGTCCTTATTTTTAACAGTAATGACAGTTCCCACGTCACCGTCTATCGTCAGCTCAGGATAGAACAATTCTTTATTTTGGCTACTGCCAATAAAAAATCCTGCTGCCAGCCCTACTGCAAGCAGAATAATCCCTGATAATATGACAAGGGTATAGAATAATTTTTTATTTATTTTGCTTATCCGGAAGTTTTTTGTCTTCATCTTTTTTTACAGTGTCCCCTGGTTTAAAATCTGCGCTTAGTGAAAAATTCTTACCGGCCGGCGGATAATCTTTTACGGCAGAAACCGGCTCATTGATCTGGTTATTTTGTACTTTTTCACTCTTATCTGCCTTAACAGGGATTTTTTTAGAACCCCCGATATTCAGTCCAGGGATATTTATCTTTTTAAAACCTTTGATTATGCCCCATGCAATAAGACCGCCAAGCCCGCCTGACAATGCGCCGGCCGCAATGGTCAGTATAAGCGGTATTGCAGGCAACCTGAAAAATACAAAATTTGTAAGAAATGTGCCCATAGCATTTGCAGCAATGCCGCAAAAAAAACATGAGAATATATTAGCTGCATATTGCCTTGTAGCAAGCAGCAATATATCAATTGCAATACCGGGAGCTATATATGTAACAAGTGTCATTATGCCATGTGTGCCGATTATGCCTGTTGCAAGAACCAGTAGCGCCTGGACCACTGCAATCAGGGTTGCGACCCCTCTTTTACCTACAAGCCCAGCGCCAATCACTAGCCACATCATATAAAACCCGCCTGCAATTGCGCCGCCAGGTATGAAAAGAGGGCCCGTGACTATCTGGACAAGGGGCACTATCACCGGTTTGATGGCAACACCAATAGCGGCGCAAATTGCAATAATAATCAGGTCAAATATGGAAAATTTTTTTAAATACTGCCCTGGTTTAATTAACTTCAAAATTTTCCTTACTTTATTGGGCCGTTATGCTCTTTACATTTTTTACCCATGATTTTCCGCTCATAGTAGGAACGACCAGCTGCAGCAGCCCGTCATCTGCAGTTATGGCTTTTCCATCCAGTACAAAACCCAGGATAGTCGTATTGTCATTAACTGCTGCAGGCTCAAATTCCTGCTCATACCCGTCAACGGCGGTCACCTTAATCTTGCTGAATTCAGTAACATTACACGCTTTAAGAACATCTGAAAGTGTTACACCTTTCCAGCTTTGGGCCACTTCAGTGCCGTCTTTTTTCTTAAGTGTTGCAGAGACATCAACAACTGCCAGTTTTGCTGCGTCTTTTTCAGTAAAATCCTGTGATTGTCCGCTTTTATCGGTTACAGTTATGGTCCAGGGATTTGATGCGGCTCCGCTGCTTTTTGCAGCACAACCGATTGGAGCGATTAATGCAAGTGCAACAAGCGCTACCAGTACGACCATCAAGATTTTTTTCATTTTCTTTTGTCCTTTCTTTTTTACTGCTTTTACTGTTTTTTCGTAGTTTTTATTAAAAATACTTTTACAAATCTACTTTAATCCATTGACTGATTCGATTTAAATGAAGTTGCCAACTGCCCATTTTAAAAATCATATTTAATTATTTTAACTTTCTTTATTGTCCGGTACTGGCCCCCAGCAAATGCTTCACAGTAGTATTTTTAGGCAAATCCTTAAAAGCCAGGCTCAGGCTCCCGTCATCTTCAAAATACAGATAACCCTTTTGTATATCGGCACTGTTTATCTCAACCTCATAATCGTCAGTTGCACTGAATATGTATTTGTCAGAATCAGCAATACCGCACACATCAAAAACCTCTTTAAGGTTTACAGAATATTTGTCCCCGGTAGCTTCTGATTTTTGCGCTTTTAACTTAACAAAACTGCTTTTAGCTGAAAAAAAGGCAACATCACCGTATAAAAAGTAATAAATTGCTTTGACCCACATCCCCTTTGGAATTTCTTCTGATACAAAAGCAGGCGAATCATCTCCAGTTAATTTAAGATAGCCTTTTATAAAATTTGCCGGCTTTTCATTTTTTTCCATGCCGTCTGCAGCTAGAATATAGACATTGTCATTTTTTGCCTGAGCCGATGTTTCAGCTATAACGTCTTTAAGGCTGACAGCTTTATCCATGCTTCCATAATAGTCATAATCAGTTGGCTGATATACTTCAGCCAGATTATCTATAAAAATTATGTTTTTTACTGCTTCTGAAACCCGCCCTTCAACGATTTCAATTTTTACAAGATTTTTAACCCAGTACATTTCAAACTCGCCAGGCACAACGGACCTGAAAGGTTTTTCATCTTCTGCCAGGGGTTTGCCATCTATTTCAAAAGCGAGCATTATTTCCCTGCTGGAAAGTACTTCAGGCGGCACTTCAATGAAGTAATTGTCCCCTGCAGTAAAACTGATGCCCTGTAGTTCTTTTAATGATTTACCCGTATATTTTTTTATTACATCTTCAAGAAGGTAGCCTTTGACTTTTCTTTTTACTTCACCATCAGTTTTTGAAATTGCCGGCACTTCTTTCTCAACAACCTGGAACTGCTTAAATTCTTCGGAATTTACCTGGATGTCTTTGCCACTGTAAGTAATGGTTATACCCCCGGACTCCTGACCCTGGATTGCTGATGACTGGTCCGCATTTTTTAATGTACACCCGCTAAATAGCAAGACAGCAATTGCCAAAAACAAGACTATTGAATTTGTGAACAGCTTTTTTATAAAAGCAAGTTTTTGGCTCTTCTTACCGGATACTGTCTTTTTAAATACACCCTTTTCCCCCATTGAACTACCCTTTCTAATAAAACAAAGCTTTATAAATAAAAAAGGCCTCCTTCCTGTGCAGAAGAAGACCTTGTAACTATTAATAAACACGTGTTTATTTCCCTGGAAAATATAATCAATTTATCCAGGGGATAATAGTCAGCCAGATACTCCTTTCCGCACTGGGAGGCATAACCGTTACCAGTTATACCCTATCGGCATACAATCCTTAGCTTTCCTATTAGGAAATGCATGCTCGGAGTAAATATTTAGTTTTGCTTATTGTAAGATTATTTTAACTTAAATTAAATATAACGAATTGCTTCATTTAAAATGTACACGAAACTGAATCGATGCCTCATTTAAAA
>CAZGTW010000048.1:0-10233 GCA_964528815.1 uncultured Actinomycetota bacterium
TAAAAATTTGCCGATTTTATGCTAAAATCAAAAAAGTCGTTCTTCGGAGCTGAAAAAGCGAACTTATGTTTGTATTAAGTTCGCTTTTATGTTAATATGTAGCCATGATTGCAAGAAAACATGAAATAAGCGAAAGACAGAAGGAAATACTCCATATAATTGTCAATAAGGTAAAGGAGTCAGGATATCCCCCTACAGTCCGTGAAATAGCACAGGCTGTAAATCTTAATTCATCTGCAACCATTCATGCCCACCTGAAAAAGCTGGAAGAACTGGGATATATTAAAAGGGACCCGACCAAGCCCAGGGCTATTGAGCTGAGCCACAATGCATATACAGAGGAAGAACAACAGATTATTTCAGAAAGCAACGTATCATTTATACCGGTTGTCGGAGCGATTGCTGCAGGCTCACCCATACTTGCACAGGAAAACATCGAAGACTACTTCCCTGTTACTGATGATTTCCTGAAAAGCTCAAAAGATGTATTTATACTCAAGGTTAAGGGAGACAGCATGGTAAATGCAGGAATCCTCGATAAGGATTATATAATAATAAGGAAGCAGGATACTGCCATGAATGGTGAAATAGTAGCTGTGCTGCTTGAGGATGAAGCAACAGTAAAAAGGTTCTTTAAAAAATCAAACAGTATCAAACTGATGCCGGAAAATGATTTTATGGAGCCTATTGAAGTCAAGGATGCACAAATAATAGGTAAAGTAATCGGGGTAATAAGGAAGTACTTCTAAAAAATCATCATATGTAAACTTTTCACTGGTTACAGTGTGCCATTATTGGTAATATATGGCGATAATTTCTTCTGAAAACGTGTATTTGCATTTATTTTAAGTATTACCGAGTTTGATGTATAATTTTTTTCCAGTATCTTGCAGCAGTTAAAAATAAATGCCAATAATTTATCCTGCTCATATGGTATCTGCACTGTAAGTGTCAGCCTGTTTTTATCAACATTCTTTTTTATTTTATCATACAGATTATTGAGGCCGGTTTTTTTTAAAGCAGAAATAAACACTGCGTTTCTGTATTTAAGTTTTAAAGCCGATAGTGTTTTTCCATCAATTTTATCTATTTTATTAAATACAAGTATTATCATCTTATAAGTGACTTCTATTTCCTTAAGGACACCCATTACACTTCTGATATGGCTCTCAAAATCAATATTGCTTGAATCAATTACCATTAAAAGAAGATCTGCCCGCCTGACTTCCTCAAGTGTTGATTTGAACGCTGCGACAAGCTGGTGCGGGAGCTTCTCAATAAAGCCCACCGTGTCGCTTATTAATATTTCATCCATTTCCGGTATTTTCAGTTTCCTTGTAGTTGAGTCAAGTGTTGAAAAAAGCATATCCTTTACAAGCACATCTGATCTGGTCAGTATATTGAGCAGAGTGGATTTTCCGCTATTTGTATACCCTACAAGTGATATTGAAAAAATATTATTTTCTTTCCGGTTTTTACGCTGTATTTCCCGCTGGACCGCAATCTGTCCTATTTTAATTTCCAGCTGGTTGATTCTTTTCCTTATTTTCCTTCTGTCTACTTCAAGTTTCTGTTCGCCCGGCCCTCTGGTTCCTATCCCTCCGCCAAGCCTCGAAAGCTGTGTCCCCTTCCCCCTTAATCTTGGAAGTATGTAGTTTAGCTGTGCAAGTTCAACCTGCAGTTTGCCTTCACTGCTCTGCGCCCTTTGTGCAAATATATCAAGAATTAAAGCAGTCCTGTCTATTACTTTGACTTTACACGTATTTTCAAGGTTACTTTGCTGTGCAGGCGTAAGGTCATTATCAAAAATTACCAGGTCTATTTTTTGTGAGGAAACCAGCGCTTTGATATCTTCGATTTTACCGGAACTGATAAAATATTTCGGGCTGATTTCTGATTGCCTGTGAACCATTACATCAAAAACATCAGCTCCTGCTGATATAGTAAGGTTTTTTAATTCTTCTATTTCTTCAGAAATATAACCTGCTGTTTGTGACTGAGGCATGGGAGAGTGTGCCGGATGTGCTGTGGCATCAGAGTAATTGCCGCGGCTTTTAAAAGTCTTTATTTTTATAAAAACAAGAAGAGCTTTTTCCCTGTTTTTTCCAGGATTAAAATTTTCAATTATTTTACTTTTTTCCACTTATTTTCTTAAAGTACACCTGCAATTCTGTTAAGTGCTTCTTCGAGCCTTTCATCAGATAAAGTAATTGAAATCCTGAAATAACCTTCGCCATATTTACCAAATGCACTGCCCGGAGTCACAACGACATTTGCATTATTTAAAAGATGCTGTGAAAAAGATGCGGAATCATAGCCCGGTGGGATTTTTGCCCAGATATAAATAGTGGCATCAGAATTATAAAATTCTATTTCTGCTTTTTTAAGTGTTTCAAACACGAGCTTTCTTCTTTTTGAATATATTAAAAGATTTGAACCAATAAATTGCTCATAATTGTCAAGTGCTGCTGCACCTGCATACTGTACAGCATTAAAAACACCTGAATCTACATTTGTCTTATATTTTCCGAGGCTCTCTATTATTCTGCTGTTTCCGGCAGCAAAACCTATTCTCCAGCCAGTCATATTAAAAGTCTTGGAAAGGCTGTTGAATTCAAGGCCTGCGTTAATCGAGCCTTTTGAATTAAAAAAGCTGGCTGGTTTTTTTTCCTCATTGAAATATATGTCGCAATAAGCATTATCATGGCAGATAATTATTTCATTTTCATTTGCAAAATCGCTTACTTCCTGGAAAAAACTCACATCGCAGGTTGCAGATGTGGGGTTGTTAGGGTAATTAATATGCATCAGCTTTGCT
Organism: uncultured Actinomycetota bacterium; assembly: GCA_964528815.1. Taxonomy (GTDB): domain Bacteria; phylum Actinomycetota; class Humimicrobiia; order Humimicrobiales; family Humimicrobiaceae; genus Fen731. Next base: position 2,819 of record CAZGTW010000048.1, read on the forward strand.
TTTTCAGCAGTTTTGATATCGATTTTACTTATCTCCGGCAGGAACCCGTTTTCTTCTTTAAGCGGCATCACATGGCACTGCCCTCCTGCAAACATCGTTCCTATTTTATAAACAAGGTATCCCGGGTCAGGCACAAGAGCAATGTCGCCTGGATCAATAAACGCATATGCAATATTAGCTATGCCTTCTTTTGAGCCCCATGTAGTAATTATCTCCTTGTCAGGGTCCAGCTCGACGCCGAACCTTCTTTTATAATAACCGGCCGCAGCATTTTTAAACATCTTCAAACCATAGCTTGAAGGGTATCTGTGGTTCTGTGAATTCCTGGCTTCCCTGTATAATTCTTCTATTACCGGAGATGGCGTCGGGATATCAGGATCTCCAATGCCAAGGCTTATGACATCTTCGCCTTTAGCTTTCTTTTCATTAATTATCCTGTCTATCTCTGCAAAAAGATAGGGAGGGATTGATGCAAGCCTTTCTGATTCCTCAATCTTCATTTACTTAAACCTTTCTTTTCTGATCTTAAAGTTATGCCAGCAGGTACTCACCTTCAAATACGTTTTCAACCGTTCCTTCAAGGAAAACATTGCTGTTTTTGCCCATCCATGTTATTTTAAGTTGCCCGCCCGGAAGGTTCACATTTATAACAGGTGGATAAACTTTTTCAAGTACAGTTGCGCATACTGCAGACGCACAGGCGCCTGTTCCGCATGCCAGCGTTTCCCCCACTCCCCTTTCCCAGACCCGCATTTTTAAACGGCAATTATCTATTACCTTTATGAATTCGACATTTGTTTTTTTGGGAAATATTGCATTTTTTTCTATTTCAGGTCCCCAATTATCAATCGGTATTTCTTCAAGAGGCTGGCCGTCATCAAGGAAAATAACACAATGCGGGTTACCCATTGAAACACAACTTATGGCAAAATCCGTGTTTTTAACCGGGAGCTTATAGTTTCCTGCAAAATATCCAAAGAGAAGATCTTTTTTATCTATATTTACCGGAATCTTTGAAGGCTCAAAAACCGGGCTTCCCATATCCACTTTTATCAGAACAGGATTTTTGCTGTTTTCATTATAATTATTATAATTTTTCTGTTCCTGTATATTGAGTTTCAGTATTTCAACATTTTTTAGACCGGCCCTTGTAAGTATCTTCAGTGCGCTATTTTCGGATAAACCTTTATCCAGGATAAACTTTGCCATGCACCTTATTCCATTTCCGCACATTTCTGCAACTGAGCCGTCCTGGTTATAATAATCCATGAAAAAATCTGCGCCTTCTGTGCTGTTTCTTACGATTATGAGCCCGTCTGCGCCTATCCCAAAATGCCTGTCGCATATTTTTGCAATCTGCCCGGCTTTAAGATTAATCTCCTGCAGTGGTTTTTGCGTTGCATCGATTATAATAAAATCGTTTCCCTGCCCATTCATTTTTGAAAATCTTATTTTTTGCATTTTAATAACCCCATGCCTGCAATTGTTTCCCGATAATTTCTAAAAACTTATCTGTTAAGCCAGAAATATTACCATAGATATTTGCACTGAGCCAATTTATTCTCGGATCAGCCTTAAACCAGGTAAGCTGTTTTTTTACAAGTTTTTTTGTGTTTTTTATTATATTTTGCCTGCATTCGCTTATGTCTTCCAGGCCTTTTAAATAATTCAGCATTTCTTTGTAACCTACAGCCTGCTTAAGGCTATTATATTTATCATAACCTTTTTCAGCAAGCCCGCGTACCTCATCTTCAAGACCATTTTCGAGCATTGAATCAACTCTTTTTTCAATACATGAAAATATATCATTTTTCTCTGCAGTAAGTCCTATAAATATTGTGTTATATATTGATTTGCGCTGTTCCCATGTATCCTGAAAACTTGAGAACTTCTTACCTGTTGATTTATATACTTCAAGTGCCCTGATTATTCTTTTATTATCGTTGCAGCTTATTTTAGCTGCATAAACCGGGTCAATACCTGCAAGTTCCTGGTATAATCCAGGATTTTTACTGCCGGCTGTCGTATCATCATTTCTTGCAATTACCTCACTGCCCGCAAATCCCAGTTCATCTGTTACTGCCCTTAAATAAAGCCCGGAGCCCCCTGCAAGAACAGGTATTTTTTTCTTGTCAAAGAACTCTTTTTGAATCACATCCCTGCACATCTGCCTGAAATCAACAACATTAAAATTTACATCAGGGCTCACTATATCGACCATGAATTGCCTGATGCCGTATTTTGTTACATCATACTTATCTGTGCCTATATCCATGCCTTTATAAACCTGCATGGAGTCGACAGAAACTATATCTGTAGATAAAATACCTGCCAGTTTTATTGCAATCCTGGTTTTACCTGTACATGTAGGGCCGCATATAACAATTACTGCTTTTGCATCAGTTGCCTTTTTCTTAACAGATGCGATATCTGCATAAATATCAGTCTCTTTTTCTTTTTTGCTTATCATATAACTTTCCTGTAAGGTAAAATGATTTTGCACCGGTTATTTCTACATCAATTAATTTACCTGTCATATCACTGTTTCCGTCAAAGTTTACAATAAGATTATTTTCAAGACGTCCTTCAAGATGATAATCCCTCTTGCTGAAACCTTCGACCAGTACTTCAAACTTTTTCCCGACAAGCTTTTCATTTTCCTGCAATGATATCCTGTTCTGTTCATCCAGGAGTTTTTTAAACCAGGTTCTTTTTATATCATGAGGGACAATATCCTGCATCGAAGCTGCAGAAGTGCCTTTTCTTTGTGAATAAATAAATGTAAAAGCTCTGTTAAAGCGCAGCTCCCTTACAATCTCAAGAGTTTTTAAAAAATCATCTTCATTTTCACCGGGAAAACCTGCAATAATATCAGTAGTGATAAAACATCCCGGTATTTTTTCCTTAATCAAGTAATACAGTTCTTTATACTTCCCGGATGTATATTTCCTGTTCATAAGCTCAAGTATGCTGTCTGAACCAGCCTGCAGCGGCAGATGAATATGCTTCATAATATTATTATTTTCACTGATTGCATCAATTATATCTTCAGTAAAATCTTTAGGATGAGATGTCATAAATCTTATTCTTTTAATTCCACTTACAGCAGAAATGTCTCTAAGCAGTTGTCCAAAACCATAGGTTTTATTTACAAGATTTTTTCCATATGAATTTACATTCTGTCCAAGAAGCATTATTTCAATTACACCCTGGCCCGCAAGTTTTTTTACGGCATTTATTATCTGTCCCGGCTCTGCGGATCTTTCTCTTCCCCTTACAAAAGGAACTATGCAATAGGAGCAGAAGTTGTTGCACCCGACCATTATCGGTAAAAGTGCCTTAAAATCATACTGTCTTTTAAAATCGTATAAATAATCAAAGTTTTCCGGTAATTCTCCGGTGTTGCATATGCTGCGGTTTTTAACAAATCTGTCATTAATCAGGCCAGGCAGCATTCCTATATTAGATGTACCAAAAACTATATCAATGTATGGAAACTTACTCATTAGCCGTTCGCCTTCACTCTGTGCGGTGCAACCGCCGACACAAATAATCAGTCCGGGTTTTTTGATTTTTAGTGCCTTGAAGCTTCCAAGATGGCCAAAAAGCCTGTTTTCTGCTTTCTCCCTGACGGAGCATGTGTTTAAGAGAATAATATCTGCTTCATCAGGATTGCCTGATTTTATGTATCCTTTGTTTTCAAGGATAAAAATAATCCTCTCGGAGTCAAATTCATTCATCTGGCAGCCGAAAGTTTCTATATAAAATTTTTTTTGCTGTAATTGCATTTTTTACATAGTAATTTAAGTTTTAAAATAAAAGTAATATTTAATCTTTACAAAAAACTGGCATTCAGTATTTGAATTACATTGAAATAAATCCGGCAGCAGCAATTTTATTTTCCAGGCAGATTTTTAAAAAGTAAGTAAATACCTTTTAATTGAGATAGACTGTACAAAGAAATTAAACCCTGTCTTACCTTATTTCAACATTGAGCACAATTGCAGTCTTGACTTCACCATTTACCTCTATGTCCTTGAAAAAAGGAATGCATACAAGTTCCTGACCTGTGGGAGCTATATATCCTCTTGCAATAGCTATTCCTTTTATTGTCTGGTTCAAGGCCCCTGCGCCTATTGTCTGTAACTGTACCTTGCCGTCTGTCCTTATTATTCCTGCAATTGCTCCTGCTACAGAATTTGGTTTAGACATCGATGATACTTTTAAAAGCTTCATTTTTTACTGTGTTTCAATCTTTCTGTTTCAGGTTTATTATAAAGTTTATTGTGTTATTTGCTTTTTTAAATTCTATATTATCTTCAACTGTCAACAGATATTTTTCCCCGATTTTTTTTATTTCTTCTTTAATATTGTTAATTATATACTTAATCTCTTCATCTTTAAATCTGCCGGCAAGCCCTGATTCATCATAAAGCTTTAAATTATCGGGTTTTTTTAACTGGGAGGAGCCGTTTTTACCTGTATGGGCCAAACTTAAGTTATCCCCTTCAATATCTTCAATGGAGCCATATCCTGCATGCATTATATCCTTTAATGGTTCTATGTCTCCATAAAGAAGTCTTTGCAGGCTCCTGGCTGACAAGTTCATATTAAAGTATCTGCGAAGGACTTCATCGAGAAGCTCATAATTTGCACAATAGTATGGAAAACCTGTCAGGGGCACTGAAGGATTTTTAAAAATTATTTCAGCAAATTGTCCAGAGTCAGTTATTTTACCTGCGGCGTAACTGTTTTCAGGATTATCCAGCGCATTTTTTTTAATGTATTTATAGTCATTTGAAATAGTAGACACAATACTTGTAAGGCTTCCATAATAATATTTTATCCCGGGGTTTGCTACTGCAAAATCCATTATTATTTTTAATATATTATTTACACCGCCTGAAAGCTCATAACCAGATTGAGTTTTAATTATCTTTGGGGAAAGAGACTGATCTTTTTTTTCAGGTATTTTATCAAGGTCCACCTCGACAAACACGCATGTGCCCCTGTTTATGTCAGAAAAAGTTATTTTTATATCTTCAACATTGAGTTTTACAGAAAAAAGGGCCATTCCTCTTCCGTGAAAACCATAAGAGTCCCTGGAGCCATCTTCGAGTTTTGAAGTTACTCTTGACTGGAATATAAGACTGTGGAACCTGGCAGGTATGCCACAGCCATCATCTATAAAATAAAGTATTCTTTTTTTGTCAGCAATTTTCTTTGTAGCTACATATACCCTGGAACTGCCTGCGTCCCTGCTGTTGCGTAATATTTCAACAACAATGTCTTCTACACAATGTATATCCTGAAGCGCCTGGCGTCTTTCGGCTTCAGAGATTCTTAATCTTACGAACCCGTTTCCAAGGTCTTCTTCAACTCGAAATTCCCCTGAAATGTTCAGATCTGAAAGGAATTTATTATAATCAAATTTTTTCAGCATAGCCTTTTATTTTGCATATTCAATGGCTCTGCTTTCCCTGATGACCGTTACCTTTATCTGCCCCGGATATTCCATTTCACTTTCAATTTTCTTTGCAATGTCACGAGCCACGATTGTCGCCATATCATCGTTTATCTCTTCAGGTTTTACCATAACCCTGATTTCCCTTCCGGCCTGTATTGCAAATGCTTTTTCTATGCCGGTAAATTCAGTAGCAATCTTTTCAAGGCTCTCCAGCCTCTTTATATAGCTTTCAAGTGTCTCTCTTCTTGCACCCGGCCTTGAGCCCGAAATTGTGTCAGCAGACTGCACTATCACATCAAGAAAAGTCTGGACCTCTATTTCATTGTGGTGTGACTCTATAGCATGCACGATTTCATCCTCTTCATGCAGCCTTCTTGCAAGCTCTGCTCCTATTATTGCATGTGAGCCTTCTATATCATGTGTAAGGGCTTTGCCTATATCATGAAGAAGTCCTGCCCGTTTTGCTTTTTTTACGTTAAGACCAAGCTCGGATGCAATTATTCCTGCAATATATGCGACTTCCTTTGAATGCAGCAGTACATTCTGGCCATAACTGGTCCTGTATTTTAACCTTCCAAGTACCTTGACTATTCCAGGATTTACATCGGGTATCCCTATATCAAAAACGGCCTGCTCCCCTTCAACCTTTATTTCATTATTGATAAGCTTGCTTGCTTTATCGAACATTTCCTCTATCCTTGTGGGATGTATCCTGCCGTCCATAATGAGGTTTTCAAGAGTAACCCTTGCGATTTCCCTTCTTACCGGATCAAAAGATGAAAGAATTACTGCTTCCGGTGTATCATCAACTATAATATTTATGCCTGTAAGGTTTTCAAAAACTCTTATGTTTCGTCCTTCCCTGCCGATTATCCTGCCTTTCATTTCATCATTGGGAAGGTTGACAACTGATACCGTGGTTTCGCTCGTATGTTCAATCGCGCACCTTTGTATTGCCTGAGATATTATTTTTTTTGCGATTTTGTCTGATTCTTCTCTTGTCTTGACTTCGATTTTCTTGATTTCTTTTGCAGCCTCGATTTTTGCATCTTCTTCCATTTTCTTTACAAGTATTGCCCTTGCTTCTTCCCTGGTAAGCTCAGCAATTGCCTCAAGCCTTAAAATTTCTTTTTTCAATGTTTCGTCAAGCTTATTTTTTAATTCATCGATTTCTTTTTCACGCGAAGCAAAGGATTGTTCTTTTTTCTCAAGGTAGAAAGTCTTTTTATCAAGCGATTCCTCTTTTGATATCAGCCTGTTTTCTGTTTTCTGTATCTCATATCTCTGCCTCTTTATTTCCTCATCACTTTTCAGCTTGAGATTTGCTATCTCCTCTTTTCCTTCTACAACGGCTTCTTTTTTAAGCGCTGACGCTTCTTTTTTTGCGTCTTCCAGTATCCTTTTTGCAGTACTCTCAGCAGAATTCATCTTATTATCAACCAGGACTTTCCTGTAGAAAAATCCTATAAAAAATCCTCCTATAACTATTACTGCACCTATACCTACATATTTTAAAACAGTAAGCAATGTTTCCAATTTTTATACCATCCTCTCTATAATAAAAAATCGAGCAATTTTGCCCGATTTAAATAAATTTGTACTTTTTATTATTTTTTATTTTCAATTAAATATACAGAAAAACCAGGAAAATAAATAATTAAGTTCCAGTTTTACTGAAATATAATGAATTTTTTATTAATTTAATCACTAAGTTTATGAAAAAATATTTTACTATCAACAATTGGTTGAAAAAATATTTATAAAAAACAATATTTTATCAATTGCCAATATAACATTCCAAAACTTCTTTAAAGTACAAAATTACATATAAATCAAGCAAATTCTTAATATGTAAATTAAAAATATTTTATATTCAGAGGGTTTTTTAGTCAATATGTTTCGCTGCAATTGTTCAAACCCGCTTAACTGCCGTTTTTTAACTTTTGGC
>CAZGTW010000049.1:0-10028 GCA_964528815.1 uncultured Actinomycetota bacterium
CTTTAAAATGAATTAAACAATACTTTTATTGCCCCGCCCTGCCTGTTTTCCACAGTATCAAAAGCTTCCTGGTAGTTATTAAGCGAGAACCTGTGGGTTATTATCGGGTCAATGATTATTTTCCCTTTTTCTATCAGCTTAAGGGATGCGCCAAACTGTGCAGCATCATAGCCGGAAACGCCGGTATATGTCATGCTTTTTTCTATGAACTTAAATGCACTTACCGGGTACCTGTCGTCGACTTTTGGCGGGACAGCTTCAATTATAAACCTTCCGAAAGGCGCAAGCACATTTTCAGCAAGGTCCCATACTTCCTGGCCGCCCCCGCAGTAAAGGACCGCATCTGCACCTTTGCCGCCGGTTATCTCCATTATTTTTTTTGCAGGGTCTTCTTTCTTTACATTTACTGTGTGGGTGGCCCCGCATTTTCTTGCAATGTCAAGCCTTTCATCTCTTGTGCCGCTCATTATAATTGTATCCGGCTGTTTTAGAGCTGCAACCTGGACCGCAAACAGGCCTATGGGGCCTGGCCCGACAATTACAACATTATCGCCTGGATAGATTTTTGCCCAGTCAACAACCGAGTATGCGTTTGCAAGAGGTTCAGTCATTGCAGCATATTCAAAGCTTGTATCATCAGAGATCTTATAAACTGTTACAGCAGGAGTAAGCATATATTCCTGGTAGGCGCCATCATAATGGAACGGTATTGCTATTGCATTTTCACAGCCTGCGTGTATACCCCGCCTGCAGTTTTCACATATTCCGCAATATGAATATGCAAGAGCCGTAACCCTGTCGCCGGGTTTTACATGAGTCACTCCTGCCCCGCATTCTTCAACCACACCGCTGAATTCATGGCCCAGCACACAGGGATATTTTGTCCAGGCATGCTGCTTATCCATCACTGAAAAATCAGTGTGGCATATTGCTGCAGCTTTTACTTTTATCAGTACATCATTGGGGCCGGCTTTTGGAACGGGTATCTCTTTTAATTCAAAATCCCTTATGCCTTTGAGTATGAGCGCTTTCATTGTATATTTCCTCCATTTTTTACTTCTTAAAATTTATTAAAAACAAAAAAGTTTTATATAAAATAAAAATATCATCATTAGATTTTTTTATAGCTGATTCAAATCCTAAAAGAAATGGTCTTCTATCTTCTTACCCTTGCATTTCCTTCCCAGATTGACCAAACCTGCTCTTCATCTGCAGGAGCTGCATAATCAGTCAGAAGAGTGGCAGCAAGTGCCCCGCTTGCCCAGCCAAACTGCACCCACTTCTCGGGCTCCCAGCCTTTAAGTATCGCATAAAGCATCCCGCCTACAAAACCATCTCCTCCACCGATTCGGTCAAGCACTGTGATTTTTTTCGGCTCTATTACATGAAAGTTTTCACCTTCAAATATTATTGCGCCCCAGAGGTGGCTGTTTGCATCAATGACCTGGCGCAGCGTTGTGGCAAAGACTGCTGCAGCAGTAAACTTTTCCTTAACTTCTTTTATCATTTTCTTAAAGAAATCAATCTTATCCGCAAGGCTTTCCCCACCGGCCTGGGGACCTTTGATTCCAAGGCTCAGCTGGAAATCTTCCTCATTTCCTGTTAAAAAATCCGACAGTCCTGCTATTTCTGAAAAAACTTTTCCCAGCTGTTCTTCACGGCCCTTCCAGAATGACGCCCTGTAGTTTAGGTCAAATGATATAAGGGTGCCTGACTTTTTTGCAAACCTGGCAAGCTCAAGGCAAAATATTGCCGTCTGTTCTGATAGCGCAGCAATAAGGCCTGAAAGGTGCAGTATTTTTACTCCTTCTTTATTAAACAGTCTGTCAAGGTCAAAATCAGCTGTATTTAAAGTTTTTCCCACTTCCCCCGCACGGTCATTATGGACCCTGGGCCCTCTTGGCCCCAATCCGCTGTCTGCAATATTGAACTGGTGGCGGTAACCCCATGGTCCACCCTGAGCCACGTCTTTGCCCTCAAATTCCATGTGCCGTGATAAAAGATTATCCTTTATCATTAAAGATATGGGGCTGCCTTTTACAAAAGTTGTAAGCACCTTGACTGAAAGGCCAAGATATGAAGCGATGCTTGCCACATTTGTTTCAGCGCTTGTTACCTGCATCATAAAAGATGAGCTGGTATGAACCGGCTGGCCATTACAGGGTGTTATTCTTACACCCATGCTTGAGGGCACAACAAGGCTGTATTTGCAATTATCTTTTAAATTTATCTTCATTTAAAACCTCCGGTTTTTTATTTTTCTTTTTTATCTCATAGAGGTATTTGCCCCCGTCTTCTATCCACAGGCTTCCGGGAGATAAAAAATCAGATTTTTTCAGTGATTTCGGGTCCATGTAACCCAGGCCCAGCCTTCTGCACTCTCTTTCCGGTATGGCTGTTGCAAGGGTTAATTTAAAAGACTTTGTTTCACTGCCTGTTAAAGGGTTGAATGTTCCCGGCCCTGATGCATTTATTACATGGGCGGCGGCATTTTTTGATACATTAAACCCGCCTTCAAGTTTTCTGCACACATAGTCCCTGCAATGATAACCAAGGCTATAGAGCTCATGCTGCATTTTTTCATTTGAATGCAAGACACTGACATGAGGCGCATATATTATTACTTCCGCTCCTGGTGATAGAACACCCGGCCTCTGCAGTTTATAGGACCCTTTGGCAGCTGTCCAGATCTCGTCATAATTATCCGGCATCTGCTGCACAACGCGCTCAAGCGGTGCATCAATATATTTTATATTTATTTTTCTTGAAAGAGCACACGCTTCCCTGTAGCATTTAATGAAACCTTCATATCCTGAGCCAATAAACAAACCTGCAGGAACCACATCATTTTCCTTTTCCGCACATACCATGTTAAATGAATATACTTGTGCAGAAATATTTTTAAATATCACTTCTGAGCCGGCATTTATTAAATCCCTGGGTTCATTTTCCACTGTCCCTATAATTGAGCCCAGCCCTATAAGGACTGCGGCCCAGTGAAAAAGGTCAATTACTTCAGGGCCCGATATGCCGGGGAAAAACACTTTAAGGCCCCCGGAATAGCCTGCTGCCTCATGGGGAGCTGTTGATGATAAGGCAATAATTATGTCATAGCCTGACAGTACAAGCCTGTTTACCGTAACATCTATATCTTCATTAAGATAACCGCCTGTTTTTTTACTTACAAGGGTTTTTGATATTTTACCTATAGTCTTTAAGCTTTTGCTGTCATCAAAATTGTGGTTATAATAAGTGGAGCCGGCAGGTTTTTTAAAAAACCCAAGCTTTTTGCTTATCTCAGCATCCTGCATTTTCCTGTGTGTTCCGCCTGCATTCAAGAAATCAACAGAGGCACCATTTTGGGACAGAAACCTTTCTGCAATAAGGGGGGCTATCCTGTCAGTGAAATCAGTTCTTGTATAATCAGGAAATATTACAAGCACTTTTTTACAGGAAGGAATGCTTTCAAGAAAGCTGGTAATAAAACTGCTTAGCTTTCTTTTGCTGATTCCATTTAAATTTTTTATCTGCTCCATAGACTGCCGCTTAACTTAAACCAGCTTTTCCGGTCTTTTTTTGTCCATCCACTCGGTATGGTATTCTATGTACTTTCCGCTGCTGTCAGATTTTATTTCCGGTGAATCTTTCTTGAGCTTAAAGTACCCGTGTGCCCCGAAATAATCTCTTTGCAGCGCCTGAACCTGTGCAGATACCAGAACTGGGCTTGTTATCTGGAGTATGTAATCAAAAGATGAGCTTGTGCAGGGGATGGGCAGGCCAGCATTGTGTGAGATTTCAATAAACTTTGAAAGTTTTTCTATATTTTTATTTATAAAGTCCTTAAAGGCAGGGGCAGAAATAAGATTTGAAATATCAGGATTTTTATCATACTGGCCCGTAATTTCTGATAGGAACTGAGCCCTTATTATGCAACCCGCCCTCCACCCGGAAGCAATACGGCCCATTTCAAGGTTCCAGCCATAGCTTTTTGATGCCGCCTCAAGAAGTGCAAATCCCTGGGCATAAGAAGAGATTTTTGATATATAGAGAGCGTCGTGGGCCATTGATATGAATTCTTCCCGGTTGCAGCTATATTTTTTAGAAGGGTATATCAAATTTTGTGAAAGTGAAAGCCTTAAATCTTTATCCTGGCTTGCCTCTCTTGAAAAAACTGCTGATGCAATTGTAGGAACAGAAACTAAAAGCTCAAGCGCACTTTGGACAGCCCAGGTGCCTGTTCCCTTCATCCGGGTAATATCTGCTATCCTGTCAACCAGATAGTCCTGGCCTGTGCTTTCTTTCTGTGCAAGGCTTTCAGCAGTTATTTCTATAAGGTATGATGAAAGTATGTCATTTTTGTTGTTCCACTGTCTCATAATGCCTGAAATATCCAAAGCATCAAGGCCAAGGACAGTTTTAAGCGCCCACACACATTCACCGATTAGCGCCATATCTCCGTATTCAATACCGTTATGAACCATTTTTACAAAATGCCCCGCCCCGTCAGGGCCGATGTGAGACACGCAGGGAAATCCGTCAGGTGCCTTTGCTGATATCTTTTCAAAAAGATCCTTAACAAGACTGTATGCATCAGCTTTTCCGCCAGGCATGATGGCAGGGCCTTTAAGTGCTCCCTCTTCTCCTCCTGAGATACCTGTCCCGATAAATAAGATGCCTTTGCTGCCCAGGCAGTTTTCCCTTCTTACAGTATCTTTAAAATATGAGTTTCCCCCGTCAATTATGAGGTCTCCCTTACCAAGAAGAGGTATGAGCCTTTCAATGGTCTCATCAACTGGTTTTCCGGCCTTTATCATTAACAATATTTTCTTTGGCGGCTCCAGGGAATCAATAAATTCCCGGATGTCATAATACGGGTATATTTTCTTATTTTTTGCACGTGCAGACATAAATTCGTCTATGTTTTGCCTTGAAATATCATAAACTGATACAGTGTATCCTTTTGATTCAATATTTAAGGAAAGATTTGAGCCCATCGGGCCCGTCCCTACTATGCCTATATTATTTGCCGGCATTTTTTTAAAATCTCCTTTTTAATAAAGATATTATGATTTTTAAGGAAAAATTATTTTCACTATACCCCTGAATATGCGCTAAAGCCTCCATCTATTGGCACAACTATTCCGCTTACAAAACGTGAAGCATCGCTGGCAAGCCATATGCACACACCTATAAGGTCCTGGGGCTTTCCGAATTCGCCTGCCGGGGTATGTGCAATTATTGCCCTGCCCCTGGGGTTTAAGTTCTCTTCCTTGTCAAAAAGCAGGTAATGATTTTGCTGTGTAAGGAAAAATCCGGGTGCTATCGCATTTACCCTGAGCTTTTTATTGAATTCCTGGGCAAAATATACTGCAAGCCACTGGGTGAAGTTATTGACTGCAGCTTTTGCCGCAGAATATCCAGGTATTCTTGTAAGAGGCCTGAAAGCATTCATGGAAGAAATATTAATAATCGAGCCGCCTGCTTCATTTGCGGCCATTGTCTTGCCGAAAACCTGCGCCGGCAGTATTGCGCCGCCGAAAAGATTTAACCTGATGACTTTTTGTATAGCGTCAGTCTCCATATCAAAAAAAGAAAGTTCAGAAGATGTGGTGGCTTCTTTTAAATTACCTCCCGCAGCGTTTACAAGTATGTCTATGCTGCCAAAATCATCAAGCACATTATCTTTGCACTCAATTATCTTTTGCTTATCCATAACATCGATTTGATAACCTTTTGCATCTATGCCTGCGGCCTTTAAGCTTTCAACAATTAAACCGGTTTCTGCAATATCACAAATTGCAACAGACGCCCCTGCGCTACCAAGCCCTCTTGCAATCTCAGTTCCAAGAATCCCGGCGCCTCCTGTAATAACTGCAGTTTTTCCTTCAAGACTGAAAATATTTAGTCCCTTATTCATTATTTACCCCGCCTGCCAGTCGTATTATTCAGATTTATTTTATTATATTTGTTCTATATTTTTCTTATGTTCTTGTTCTATATTCTTATTTTATATTTCTGTTTTATATTATATACGTTTTGTATCTGTTTTTAATCAATCAAGCACTGCTGTTATTTTGCAGTCATCCTTGCATGTCTGCAGCTTGATTATATTTTCCGGCACTTCATCAAGCGTAATTCTTTTAGTTACAATCTCTGTTACATCCATCCCGTTTGCCATAAGATTTATGGCCCTAGGAAAGTTTCCGTGCCCTGAATGGCCCTGCGCGCCTACAATGTTTGCCCTTCTTACCTGGTATACTTCGCCGGCAATAGGCACCTTTACATCTGTCCTTGCAACAATAACTACAGTGCTGTTAAGCTCCCTGCCGTTCCATATGACATCTTCAATGCCGGGCAGGACCACTTCAGGAAGGCCGGTTGCCTCAAGAAAGAGTTTTGCGCCCATTCCGTCAGTGTATTCAAGTACTTTTTCAGCAAAGTCTTCTTTTTTCGGGTTTATAACGTAATCTGCTCCAAGCCTTTTACCCATTTCTGCACGGGGGGCGGCTTCTTCAGAAAGAATGACTTTTACAGCACCTGCCCTTTTTAATATCGCAACTGCTGCAAGGCCCACCGGTCCTGAACCAAGTATGCAGACGCTGTCGCCGGGCCTGATTCCTCCCCCGCGCTCAATAACTGCATTATATGCAACACATGTCGGCTCAACAAGGCTTCCTGCTATAAAGACTTCATTGCCCTTATATATATTCCTTAAGGATTCGATGCTCCAGCAGTATCTTGATTTTACCCTGACATACTCTGCAAATGCCCCGTCTATGCTGAAACCGAGTTCCTGCAGGTTTTCACAGTTATTGGGATATCCGTCACAGCATGGCCTGCACTGCCCGCACCAGAACATTTCTTCAACACAGATAGCTTCGCCCGGAGTAAAGACTTTATTGTTACGTTTGTTAAGGGCATTTTTACCGGCTTTTACTACTTCCCCTGAAAACTCATGCCCGAGAACGACAGGAAAAGCAGTCAGCCCCGGATAATAAATATAACCGTCTTCTGATGCCTGTGCCATGTGCACATCACTTCCGCAAATACCGCAGGCTTTGACTTTTACTATAACATCGTCATCATCAATAAGTTCCGGGATTTTTCTTTCTGCGGCTCTAACCACCGGATTTTTCCATACAAGGCTTCCAAGATAAGTAAGTTTTCCGTCTATATCTTTTTTCCCCAGCTTAAAACCTGGCTTGGGTTTCCATTCCGCATAAAGTTCAATTGCTTTCATGGCATTCCTCCTGATGTCTTGAAGATATTAAAAGATATATTAAGTAATTGTTTCAAATATTGCCGCATTTCAAAAAGCATTAAAAAAATAAAAATCAAGGATTATAGTATATCGGTTTACTATTAAAAAAGAAAGTGTTGGAGCTGAATTATTTACAAAACTTGCTGCTGATTAAAAATCATCAATAAATAGTGAACCTGATATATGGGTATTGTAAATATCATGTGCTGGTTTTACAGAAAACAGGATGGATTCATGCTAAAATCTCTTATATAGAAAGACTTTATCAATAAAACATCTTTTTTTATATCTTTAACTTATCCCCCGAATAAGAAGTTTGAAGTAAGGTAAAAGCTCAATATCTGTATTCTCCACTTCTTTTCTTTCATCTAAATTCCCAATATGGACCAAATAACCTTTTGCTGGTCTGTACTTTGCCAGAAAACTCCTGAATGAACGCTTTATTTCAATCTTCGAAAGTTTTATATGTTTTACTTCTATTGGAATAACCTCTAAACCTTTTTCAAGTATAAAATCGACTTCAGCTTTATCTTTTGTCCGCCAGAAGTGAATTTGAATTGGTAAAAACTCTATTTGGCTTCTAAGGGTATTAAAAACAACATTCTCAAAGAGATATCCGGCCAAGGGTGAAGGAATTTCAGGCAAACCAAAAAGCCCTAAAAGCCAATTTCGAAGACCAATATCAACAAAATAATAAATTGGCGACTTGGTAATTTCGCTTCTAGTGTTTCTAAAATATGGTGTAACTTTAGTAATGATAAAAGTCTTTTCAAGATAATAAAGATATTTCTTAATTGTTTTTTTATCAACACCCACGGTAGTTGCCAGTTCATCAACATTAACAAGGCTTCCAATCTGGGAAGCAATTATTTTTACAAGATTGGTGAAAGCCTCTATTTTCTCAAGATGCAGCAATTCATGAATGTCTCTATCAATATAGCTTCTGTAGATTTCTTGCATCTGGGCCTGTTTTACAGAAGCTGTTTCAGAAAGCACGATGCGAGGATATCCACCAAAAACCATATATTCTGATAAAAGTCGGACTGTTTTGGCCTCTTCCAGCTTAAAAAAATCATTAAGCCTGTCTTCATACTGATAATTTGTTTTAAAATTAACAAACTCTTCGAAGCTGACTGGATCAATAGTAAAAAGCTGTTTTCTTCCCGCCATTGATTCTACAATCTTCGCCTTAAGTTCAAGACTGCCTGAACCTGAGATGATAAATTTGTAGGGAGTTTGCATATCAAAAATCCCCTTCAAAAAAAGCCCTGCGTCTTCTATTCTTTGGATTTCGTCAATAAAAACTACTGCCCTATTTTTTCCTACCTGTAATTCAATATAAGAGAGTAGATCTGCTTGTGATGCCAGCCGCTTCTTATCCTCTTCAATGTCAAGATTTAACCAGGCTGTCTTTTGACCCTCAGCATCAAGTTTCTTTTTAAGTTCATACATCAGATAGGTTTTACCAACCTGCCTGGGACCAATAAGAATTGTCATCTGGTCAGATGTCAGATGCTCTACTAGTTTAGAAAATATCTTTCTTTTAATCATAGTACTATTTTAGTACCTATTTTATAGTAGTCAAGTACCAAAATTATAGGGTTATTTTCATCCTTTATTACATAATTAGATTGACCGCTTCCCTGCTTCTTACGTTTCCCCGGCGATATTGCTGAAATAACAGAATCATCTTAAAGTACTTTAAGGAAGAATTTCTACCTATCTAAATATAGAGAGTTGTCTTCATTTTAATAAATTATTAGGGATATTTTTTTTAGATGAAGCAATAATACTGTTTCAGATACTTTTTAAATGAAGCAATTCGATATATAGACATTGTAATTATTAAATGTTAATATATTTTATAATTAAACTAGTCAATATATCATAATGACTATTTAAAAAAATTTTAAAATACAAGTAAAAGACAATAAAATGGATAAATTTAAAAATCGAAATCTGAAATATGAATTTAATCAAAGCGATAAAGTTTCCATAGCCGAAGCAAAAAGTAATTTCTCGGAATACATTTCAAGAACCGCTTTTTCAAATGAGAAGATAATTATTACAAAAAGAGGTAAACCGATTGCGGCTCTGGTTTCAATTGATGATATTAATAAAATATATAGCAAAAAAGAAACTGAAGGATTGGTAAAAGCTGTGGGCAAATGGAAAAATTTTGATGAAATAGAACCGGAAATCGAAAAAATTTTTAAAAAACGTTCAGAGGAAAAATCCAGGGATGTATCTTTTTGACACCGATACCATAACAAATTTAGTAAAGAAAAATCCTTCTAAAATACTTACTGATAAAATTTTAAATCTTAAAAAAAGGGAGCAGTTTATATCCGCAATTACCATAGGTGAAATTTTCTATGGCGCTTTTAAAAGCAGCAATCCTGAATTTCATATCGAAAAACTTTATAAAGTACTTCTTCCCCTTGTCAATATTTTATCTTTTGATAGCGCAGCGGCATTTTTTTATGGGAAAATAAGAGCTGAACTCGAAAAAAGCGGGGAAACAATTTCCAGTATGGATTTGCAGGTAGCTTCAATTGCAATTGCAAATGGACTTATCCTTATTACTGGTAATGTAAAGCACTTTAAGAGAATTACACAGCTTCATGTAGAAAACTGGATGGATTGATACAAAAAGACCCTGAAATAAAAAGATCTTATAATCAAAAAATTGGGTATAATTTTTTCAGGTAACTGGCTATTTCTTCATTTTCCTGAATATTTCATTTGCTGTTTTAAAGCAGTTTGT
>CAZGTW010000050.1:0-9819 GCA_964528815.1 uncultured Actinomycetota bacterium
ACTACTGAAATTGCACTTCAATCCAAATTATAATTAAAATTAAACCCGGGGAAGGTCAAAATGTTTGAAACTGTCAATTTAAGAAGCAGCCGCCGCATAGAGATGATTGATGTAACTGAGCAGGTAAATGAAATTATAAATAAATCCACTGTAAAGAGCGGCACTTGTGTCATTCATGTCCCTCATACAACTGCTGCAATAACCGTAAATGAAAATGCGGATATAGATACCACACATGATATAATAAATAAAACAAGCAGGCTGATACCGCATGATGATAATTATGCTCACCTTGAGGGCAATTCTGATGCACACATAAAGACAAGCCTGTTCGGGCCCTCTGTTACGCTTATAGTGCATAATTCAAGATTGCTGCTGGGCACATGGCAATCATTATTCTTTTGTGAATTTGACGGCCCCAGGGCAAGAAAAATATTTATAAAGGTTATTAAAGATTAAACAGGCTTATATATGACACTTTTTGAGGAATTTGGTGAAAAAGAAGGTACCCCGTATAATGCTTTTAAATATGCCCCGCTTGCTGAAAGGATGCGCCCAAACGACCTTTCAGGCTTTATCGGGCAGGAACATCTTGTAGGACACGGTAAAGTCCTTGAGAGAATGATAAGAGAGGACAGGCTCTTCTCTATGATTTTCTGGGGCCCTCCGGGATGCGGCAAAACTACCCTTGCAAAAATTATAGCTTCCAAAACAAAAAGCAGATTCATATCTTATTCTGCAGTAACATCTGGAATAAAACAGATCAAGGAAGTAATGGAGTTTGCGCAGGCTGAAAAAAGGACTCGCAATAAAAGGACCATTCTTTTTATAGATGAAATACACCGGTTCAATAAGGCGCAGCAGGACGCGTTCCTTCCTTATGTTGAAGATGGCACCATTATACTTATAGGAGCAACAACTGAAAACCCCAGTTTTGAGGTAATATCAGCTCTCCTTTCAAGGTGCAAAGTCTTTGTATTAAACAAGCTTTCTCCACAGGAAATAGAAAAACTTATAGAGCTTGCAATATCTGACAAAGAAAAGGGCCTTGGCAATTGCAATATTGAAATTGACGACAGTACGATTGCTTTTATAGCAAACTTTTGTGACGGTGATTCCAGGATTGCATATAACATCCTTGATATCGCAACAGGAAGTGCTGCTTCTCAGGAAGAGCTAAAAGAGCCGGGCGGCAAAACAGCAAAGCCATTTAAAATAGATATACCGCTTATTGAAAATATAATACAAAAAAAGGCCCTGCTCTATGATAAAAATGGCGAGGAACATTTTAACCTTATATCTGCTCTCCATAAAAGCATGAGGGGAAGCGATCCCGATGCATCAGTATACTGGACCATGCGGATGATTGAAAGCGGCGAGGACCCTTTATATATAATAAGAAGGATGGTGCGGTTTGCCTCCGAAGATATTGGCCTTGCCGACCCGGGTGCATTAAAAATAACTCTTGCTGCAAAAGATGCATTTGATTTTATCGGGCCCCCGGAAGGATACCTTGCAATACTGCAGGCAGTGATATATCTTTCGCTTGCGCCTAAAAGCAATGCAGTCTATACGACATATTCGGCTGTCATGGAGGATATAAAGAATTTCCAGTCATTGCCGGTACCCTTACATATAAGAAACGCTCCAACAAAACTCATGAAAGATATCGGTTATTCAAGAGGTTATATATATCCCCACAACCATGAAAATGCAGTTGTATACCAGTCATACCTTCCGCAGGAAATAAAGAACAGGAAATATTACCATCCCACCGGCAGAGGTTTTGAAAAAGAACTGAAGTCAAGGCTTGAAAAACTGGAGGAACTCAAGGAAAAATTCAGGCAAAAGCCCGGACAACAGCAATAGCCGCAAATCAATTATTTATCCCGCAGATAAGCTCAGCTATCTGTATGGCGTTTAATGCAGCTCCCTTTCTTAACTGGTCCCCGACTGCCCACAAATTAAGGCCATTTTCTATGGATATGTCTTCCCTCAGCCTTCCGACAAACACATTATCTTTACCGGAAGCATCAAGGGGTGTCGGATAAATTTTATTGACTGTATCATCCATCAGGCTGACTCCGCTGCCATTTAAAATTGCCTGCCTTGCCTGTAAAACTGAAACCTTTTTTACAGTCTCTATATTTATTGACTCTGAGTGTGACGTAAATACAGGGACCCTTACAGTTGTTGCACTTACCGAAATTGAGTTATCGCCGAATATCTTCCTGGTCTCATGATGCATTTTCATTTCTTCTTTTGTATAACCATTTTCAAGAAATACATCTATATGAGGTATTACATTAAAGGCGATCTGTACAGGAAAAACTTCACAATCTACAGTTTTTTTGCTTTCACATATTATTGCCCGTGACTGTTTTTCAAGTTCAGTTATTGCTTTTGCACCCGCGCCAGAAACAGCCTGGTAGGTTGATACGACTATCCTTTTTATTGGCGAGATATCATATATAGGTTTTACTGCAACCGCCATTATTATTGTAGAGCAGTTTGGATTTGCAATAATCCCATTGTGTTTAAATGCATCGCCGGGATTTACTTCAGGAACGACAAGCGGTACACCGTCATCCATCCTGAATGCGCTGCTGTTATCTATTACAACTGCTCCGCTTTCTGCAGCATGCGGTGCAAACTCTTTTGATCTTGATGCGCCGGCAGAAAAAAGGGCTATATCAATATTGTTAAAGGAACCTGCGGACAGCTCTTCTACTTCAAATTCTTCATTTTTAAAATTGATTTTTGTTCCTGCTGATCTTACTGAAGCAAGTGCCTTTAAGTTTTTTACGGGAAAGTTGCGCTCTTCAAGTATGGATAAAAAAACTTTTCCGACTGCACCTGTAACTCCTGCAACTGCAACATTATACTGTTTCAATATTTTTACCCCCTAAAGGCCCTTCCCTCTGTCCAGTTCAAAACCGGCATGCAAAGCTTTAACCGCTGCTTTAACCTTATCTTTACGTATGACACAGGATATCCTGATCGGCGATGTGCTTATCATTTCAATATTAATATTTTCACCTGAGAGCACTTCAAACATTTTTGAAGCAACGCCTGCATGAGTCTGCATGCCTGCCCCCACTATTGATACTTTTGCAACATCCGAGTTAACATCTACAGAGCTGAATTCTATCTTTTCTTTTAATCCATCAAGGACAGTCTTTGCAACAGGTATGTCTTCGTTTTTGATTGTAAACGAAATTGTGGAAACACCCTTTTCGCTTATATTCTGTACAATAAGGTCAACATTTATGTTTTCTGCTGCAAATGCTCCAAAAAGTTTTGCAGCAATACCAGGAATGTCTTTAAGGCCAAAAACTGTTATTTTTACCTGATTTGTGTCGTAAGTAACGCCTGTAATAACAGGCCTTTCCATTTTTTCGATTATTTTAGATTCATCCATTACCCAAGTCCCTTCATTGTCATTAAAACTTGATCTTACATGCAGGACAACACTGTGTTTATTTGCAAATTCAACTGCTCTTAAGTGAAGAACTTTTGCTCCCGATGATGCAAGCTCAAGCATCTCTTCATAAGAAAGTTTTTCTATTTTCTTTGCATTATCAACAATATTCGGATCAGTAGTATAAACTCCATCGACATCAGTGTATATCTCACAGTAGTTTGCATCAAGTGCAGCTGCCAGAGCAACCGCTGTGGTATCAGAACCGCCCCTTCCAAGTGTAGTTATATCTCCAATATTATTTATTCCCTGGAAACCTGCAACTATTACGATTTTACCATTTTTCAGTTCCTTTAAAATCCTTGAATTATTGATATTGAGGATTTTAGCATTTGAATAAATCTCATCAGTAAATATGCCTGCCTGGCTTCCTGTCAGTGAAATACTGCTGTGCCCTTTTTCTGAAATTGCCATTGCAAGAAGCGCTGTGGACACCTGTTCACCTGTAGAAAGGAGCATATCCATTTCACGCCTGCCGGGATTGCTGCTTATTTTTGCAGCAAGCTCAATAAGGTCGTCAGTCGTGTCCCCCATTGCAGATACGACAACTACAATTTTGTTTCCTGAATTTTTTGCTTTTATTACTTTTGTGGCAACCCTGTTTATCCTGTCAGCATCTCCAACAGACGTTCCGCCGAATTTCATTACAATAATTTCATTTTTTCCAATCATACTATATTTCTCCGGCCATTTTCCTGTATGTCCCGTATTTTTCTTTCGCCTCAAGTTCAGCTTCAGCAAACAGCCGCTCTGCATCTTCCGGGAAGTTTTTAACAAGTGAGGAATATCTTACTTCTCCCATCAGAAAGTCCCTGAATGATTCTTTGGGCTCTTTTGAATCAAGGATAAACGGATTTTTTCCTTCTTTTTTAAGTTCCGGATTATACCTGAAAAGATGCCAGTATCCTGCATCAACTGCCTGCTTTTGCCTTGCCTGGGATGTTGCCATTCCTGTCTTTATGCCATGATTGATACATGTGGAATAAGCAATAATAATTGAAGGCCCATTATATGCTTCGGCTTCCCTTATTGCTTTTAATGTCTGGTTCATGTTGGCACCCATCGCAATCTGTGCAACATAAATATATCCATATGATATCGATATAAGCCCGAGGTCTTTTTTCTTTACCCTTTTTCCTGCAGTAGCAAATTTTGCTACAGCACCCTTTGGCGTTGCTTTGGATGACTGGCCCCCGGTGTTTGAATAGACTTCTGTGTCAAGTACGAGAACGTTTATATCCCTGTTTGCGGCAAGCACATGGTCCAGGCCGCCATATCCAATGTCATAGGCCCATCCGTCTCCTCCGAGGGACCATACTGATTTCTTGACCATAAAATCCTTTAGCTTTAAAATCCTGTTCCTGGCATCTTCGGCCACTGGATCTTTTAAACTTACTGATAAAGCATCCATCAGTTTCTCTGAAGCTGCTTTATTTTCTTCTGCGCTGTTTTTGGTATTTACCCATTCTGATAAAGCATCTTTTACTTCCCGGCTTACATTTGTTTGCAGTATTTCTTTTGCAAGCATTTCTATCTGGTCCCTGAGCTGTGTAAATCCCAATACCATACCAAAACCGTACTCAGCGGCATCTTCAAAAAGTGAGTTTGAATATACCGGGCCCTTGCCTTTTGAATTAACAGTATATGGCATTGATGGCGCACTTGCGCCCCATATTGAAGAGCATCCTGTTGCGCCGGCTATAAGCATCCTGTCACCATAGAGCTGAGTTACAAGTTTTACATACGGAGACTCGCCGCAGCCCGCACATGCGCCTGAGAACTCCAGAAGCGGCTGCCTGAACTGGCTTCCTTTAATAGTATCAGCTGCAACCAGGTCTTCTTTTGGCTTTACACTAACCGCAAAATCCCATAGTGCAGCCTGTTTTTCCTGTGAAGAAAATGATTTCATGACCAGGGCTTTTTGTTTTGCGGGGCAGATATCTTCACAGTTTCCGCAACCTGTACAATCCCAGTAGCTTATCTGCATCCTGTATTTTAAGCCTTCCAGGCCTTTTCCTTTTGCTTCTATCATTTCAAATCCGGCAGGGGCTTTTTTTGCCTCCTGCTCATCAAGTAAAACCGGCCTTATAACTGCATGGGGGCATACATAGGAACACTGGTTGCACTGAATACAGTTGTCCTTCTGCCACTGGGGTACATTTATAGCAATGCCTCTTTTTTCATATGCAGCTGTACCTGAAGGGAACCTGCCATCCTCAATACCTGCAAAAGCACTTACAGGTATGGAATCACCTTCATGCCTGTTAACAATACGCAATATGTTCTTGATTATATCCGGCTCCTTTGCGCCTTTTAAATCAGCTGTCTGTACCGCATCTTTCCAGGACGCGGGAATATTTACTTTTATTACAGCGTCAATTCCCCTGTCAATGGCTTCATTGTTCATCCTCACAACATCTTCACCTTTTGAGCCATAGGTCTTTGTAACTGCTTTTTTCATGTATTTTATTGCATCTTCTATAGGAATTACTTTTGCAAGCTTAAAAAATGCTGCCTGCATTATCATATTTATCCTGTTGCCAAGACCGATTTCTCCTGCAATTTTAGTAGCGTCTATAATATAAAAATCAATATCATGCTCTGCAAGGTATCGCTTTAGGCCGGCTGGCAGTTTTTCTTCCAACTGCTCCACATTCCACTCGCAATTTAAAATAAATGTCCCTCCATCTTTTAATCCCTTGACCAGGTCATACTGATTTACATATGCCTGGTTATGGCATGCAATAAAGTCTGCATAAGCTACAAAATATGGCGATTTGACAGGTTTTTTACCAAACCTGAGGTGTGATATTGTCACACCTCCGGATTTCTTTGAATCATATTCAAAATAACCCTGTGCATACATATCCGTATTATCACCGATGATTTTAATTGAATTCTTATTTGCACCAACGGTACCATCAGAGCCATAACCCCAGAATTTACAGCTTATGGTCCCTTCAGGCGTAGTTACTATCTCATCTTTAATGTCAAGGCTGTAATGGGTCACATCATCATTTATGCCTATTGTGAACCCGTCCTTAGGTTTATCCGATTTCAAATTATCAAAAACTGCTTTTATCTGTGATGGAGTAGTGTCCTTTGATGAAAGACCATATCTACCGCCGATTATCAAAGGTTTTTTTGCTTCGTTATAAAAAAGTGTTTTTACATCTTCAAAAAGCGGCTCACCAATAGAACCGGGTTCTTTTGTCCTGTCCAGTACAGCAATCTTTTTAACTGTTTTTGGCACTGCAGAAAGGAAATGTTTTGCTGAAAAAGGCCTGTACAGCCTGACTTTTATAAGCCCCACTTTTTCACCTTTTTTCATAAGATAATCTATGGTCTCTTCAGCAGTCTCTATTACAGAACCCATGGCAACAATTATATTTTCAGCATCAGGTGCACCGTAATAATCAAAAAGATTATATGTCCTTCCTGTAAGCGCGCTGATTTTTTTCATGTATTCTTCAACTATGCCCGGAACTGCTTCGTGATACCTGTTCTGTGATTCTCTTGCCTGGAAGAAAATATCGGGATTTTGTGCAGTGCCCCTTGTTACCGGGTGCTCTGGGTTTAAGGCTTTGTCCCTGAATCTTTTAACAGCATCATAGTCAAGAAGTTTTGCAAGGTCATTATAGTCAATTACGCTGATTTTCTGTATTTCACTTGATGTCCTGAAACCATCAAAAAAGTGCAGGAAAGGCACACCAGCTTTTATTGCCGAAAGGTGCACAACTGCTGCAAGATCCATTATTTCCTGTACTGAACCTGACGCAAGAAGCGCCCATCCTGTTTGTCTGCATGCCATTACATCTGAATGGTCTCCAAAAATTGACAATGCATGTGTTGCTACTGTCCTTGCACTTACATGAAGAACACCGGGAAGAAGTTCGCCTGCAATCTTGTACATATTCGGGATCATCAGTAAAAGGCCCTGTGAAGCCGTAAAACTGGTTGACAGTGCGCCTGCAGCCAGCGAACCATGTATAGCTCCTGATGCACCTCCTTCAGATTGAAGTTCTGTTACCAGCACAGGCTGGCCAAAAAGATTTTTTTTGCAGTGCGCTGCCCAATCATCAGCATATTCACCCATTGTAGTAGATGGGGTTATGGGATAGATTGCCGCAACATCTGTAAAAGCATAGGCAATATAGGTAGCTGCTGCATTACCATCCATTGTTTCCATTTTTTGTTTTGTCATTTTATATATCTCCTTAAAATATAAAGTAAAAAAATCTTAAAATTTATGCGGTACCTGAAGTCCCGCGGCTGAAAAACAAACCAAAAAATTATAACATAATTTGATTTATATTTTAAACCGGATATCTAAAATTCTTTCCTGTCTGAAAGCGCCCTTCCGAGAGTTATTTCATCAGCATATTCTATTGCTCCGCCTACCGGCAGCCCGCTGGCAAGTCTTGTCACTTTTATTTCCAGCGGTTTTAATATTTTACGTATATATGTTGCAGTGCTTTCGCCTTCTACTGTAGGATTAAGTGCCAGTATGACCTCTTCGACCTCACTTCCCCTAATCCTTTCCAGCAGCGCAGGTATCTTTATTTCTTCAGGACCGATATTATCTATTGGAGAAAGAAGGTTCCCAAGCACATGATACAATCCCCTGTATTCGCCGGTGCTCTCAATTATTGCGACATCACTGACTTCTTCAACTATACAGATTTTTGCCCGGTCCCTTGCCTGGTCACTGCAAACATTGCAGATTTCATCTTCTGAAATATTAAAACAAATTTTACAGAATTTTATTTTTGCGCCCATATCTACCATGGCCCCGGCAAATCTTTCGATATCGTGTTCTGGTTGCTTCAATAGATAATATACTATCCTTTTTGCAGATTTCGGCCCTATGCCTGGTAGTTTTTTAAATTCATTTATCAGGTTCTCAATGCTTTTTACAAAAGTAGACATATCAGAATCCCGGTATACCCATTCCCCCGGTCAAGCCTGACAGCCTTGACCTTGCTTCATCTTTTGATTTTTTAAGTGCGTCGTTTACAGCAACCATTACCATATCTTCGAGCATGCTTACATCGTCAGTATCTGCAGCATCTTTATCAATGCTCAGTGAAAGTATTTCCTGGTCACCATTTACTTTTACTTTTACTGCACCTCCTCCGGACGAAGCCTCAAATTCCGTATTTTTAAGCTCCTCCTGGATTTTTTCCATTTGCCGCTGCATTGCCCTTGCCTGTTTCATCATTTCCTGGTAATTAAAACCCATCTATTTCTCCTTCATATGAAATATTTCTTCAATATAGTCATAAATATTATCCCCGTTTGCCATACCGTTATCCTTATTATCTTTGCCTGAAACATTTAAGCTGTTTTCCTGCCGGGTCATTTCATTTTTTTTCCCTGATTCAGCAGTTACTTCAAATTCTCCTGTGCCATAAGATGCTTCGACTTCAGGAGAAATGCCATCTGTTTTTGCAATATCATCTTCAGCAAGCAGTTCAAACTGCACAATAAAATTTTTGCCAGTTATTTCTTTGATTATATCACGTATTATTTCAAGGTTTGCCTGTATGCTAAGATGGTCCTTGTGCCATTTTTTGTTATTATCAAGAAAAAAAGTTATTTTATTTGAAACAATTTTAAAATTTTTTACCTCTGCAAACATAGCCTGGGTAGCAGTCTTTCTGGTTTTAAGTTTAGCCTGAAGCTGGTCCCAGTTATTACTGATTATTATCTCAAATTCATTCAAATCCTTTTTTTTGTCTTTTACGTCTTTCTTTATTTCACCCGGAGCTTTATTACTGGTAATTATATTATCTGATACATTTACCTGGTTTATTTTTTGAATATTCTTATCTATGACTTCATTTATCCCATGAGTGCTTTTTTCAATTTCTTCAACAGGAACCATAACCGGAATTTTTTCATCATTTTTTATGTCCATTTCTTTATCAGTTTTCATCTCAGATTTTAATACAGGAGTAATATTAGAATTGCCGGATTTGCTTATGGCGGTTCGGGTTTTATCTTGCTGATTGAGCGCAAACCCGGGTTGCCCACCTTTAATTTTCTGTTTTAATTCACTGATATCCGATTCTATTTTTTTTATTCTGGTGCTGTATAAGGCATTGTCTGTAAATTCATAATTTATCGCTTTAATTATAGCAGCCTTGAAAAAAGACTTTGCATTTTCACCCCATCTTATCTGCCTTAACAGATCAGAAAACAGCTCCATAAGATATTGCAGTTCTTCCTGTTTAAATAGTCCGGCCTGATTGAAGTAACTGTCCCTGTAGTCTTCCGAAATATCAAGTATGTCTGCAGGATTGTCATAGTTTTTTATAACATAAAGGCCATATAAA
>CAZGTW010000051.1:0-1194 GCA_964528815.1 uncultured Actinomycetota bacterium
TTATGGCGGTCATTCTATTTCACGGACATTAATAAAATTGGTGCTTCCCGGCCTGCTGCTTAATATGCCACCGGTGATTACCACTTTTTCACCTTCTTTTATATATCCCGCTTTTTTACTTACCTCTACCGTATCATTTAACATGGAATCGACATTGCGGGTAAATTCAGTCCGCACAGGGACGACTCCCCAGCTGAGCATAAGCTGCCTTATTACATGCTCATGGGAGCTTGCACCTATTATCATGCAAGCCGGCCTGTTCTTTGAGACATGTCTTGCAGTGCTTCCGGACTGTGTTGCGGTAATGATTGCACTGGCGCCCAGGACATTTGCAATTTCGCAGGCAGCAAAACTTATTGCTTCTGTAATAGAATGCTGTTTCTGGATAAACTTTTTCCTCATTATCTCACTGTAGTCAAGGTTTTCTTCTGCCCTGTTAATTATTCTTACCATCATCTGCAGGGACCGCACAGGAAATGCACCTGCAGCTGTTTCACCTGAAAGCATAAGGGCATCTGAACCATCAAATATGGCATTTGCAACATCACTTACCTCTGCCCGGGTCGGCCTTGGGTTTCTTATCATGGAGTCAAGCATTTGTGTAGCAGTAATTACCGGTTTGCCTGCAATATTTGATTTTCTTATTATCTCTTTCTGGATATTCGGAACCTCTTCTTCAGGAATCTCTATTCCCAGGTCCCCCCTTGCTATCATAATAGCGTCAGAATGCTTCAGTATATTATCAAAATCAGCTACAGCTTCATGCTTTTCTATTTTTGCAATCACCATAATATGGCTCCTTCGTTTGCTTATAATGTCCTTTATCTGCCTGATATCCTGTGAGTTCCTGACAAACGATTGCGCCACAAAATCAACATTATTTTCAATTCCCAGATCAAGGAATTCAAGATCTTTTTCAGTAACTGAATTTACACTGACTGTAATTCCTGGAAGATTTATACCTTTTTTTGATTTAAGTGTGCCGCCTCTTATAACCTTTGCCTTTGCAATACCGGTTTTTTTATCAATGCTGATTACAGCTAATTCTATGAGCCCGTCATCTATAAAAATCCTGCAGCCTTCTTTAATATCCTCAAGAAAGTATTTATATTCCACATTTACCGTTAATGGTCCACTTTTATTTTGCCCTGAGACAGAAAATATGACATCCTGGCCGTCATCCAGCAAAATATC
>CAZGTW010000051.1:1294-9809 GCA_964528815.1 uncultured Actinomycetota bacterium
TGGTTTTTCTCAAGGTAATGCTCCTTTGCTGGAGGCGGCATCCGGATTCGAACCGGAGATAAAGGTTTTGCAGACCTCTGCCTTACCACTTGGCTATGCCGCCATAAAAAGATGAATGCTTATTATAGAATAAATTATACCAAAATTGAACCTGTTTCGTTGAAGAATTTATTTTCTGTTTTATCTGAGTATGTCCCTGGCAATACCACTGACATATTTTGCAATTGCAGGTGATGAGGTCAGCCCTGGTGAGTCTATTCCAATAAGATTTATAAAAGCAGGATAATCCCTGTCTTGTTCTATAACAAAATCATAATGGTCCTTAAGTTTTGCCCTGATACCCGCCTGGTACAGGCTGACATCATCGGGTCTTATACCAGGCAGAAAAGGCAGAACCTTTTCAAGGAAATATTTTTCTCTTCTTGATGGCTTGTAATCCTGACGGTTTTCCGGTTTTGAGTATGCGGGCCCTATCATGAAAGTGCCTGCAGTATCAAAAGTCGGAGAGATATGGACACCTACTGATTTTGTGACTTTATGCTGCTTGAAAAGTGACAGGAACTCTTTAAAAGGCACATTTAACCTTTCGCCATCTGGAAGGTAACCAAACGGTACGGGATAAATACTTGCACCGCTAAGATTTATATCGCTGTGCCTTGAAGGGAAAAATTTTGCGGCTTCACCCTTTACCGGCTCCATATTATAAATTGAACCCGGGTTCAGCATTTTAGCGACATCATCAGAGTACAGCCCGGCACTATTAATAAATATTCTTGTCTTGAATCTCTCATTTCCATTGCCGGAACTTATTTCAACTTCAAATCCGCCTTTTTTATCAGGACTAATTGCTTTTACTTCATTTGATGTCAGGAATATAACACCATTATCTTCAGCCAGCTCATAAAATGCCTCAACGAGCCCTGTGGGCTCGACAATACCGGAACCCGGGACATGTATGGCCGATACTGCATTAATATTTGGCTCGATTACTTTTACCTGTTTTTTATCAAGGATTTTTGTTCCTTCAACCCCATTTTCATTTGCTATCCTTATGACATCTTCCAGGTATTCCTCTTCAAGCTTGCTGGTTGCCACTACAAGCTTGCCGCACTTTTTATAAGGGACTTTGTTTTTTTCACAAAATCCATAAAGCATCCTGTTACCCTCTACGCAAAACCTGCTCTTTAAAGGGCCAAATCTTTTATCATAAAATATTCCTGCATGGATGACCCCCGAGTTCCTTGAGGACTGGTTCTCTCCTTTTACCGAATTATTTCTTTCAACAACAACAATATTGCCGTTTAATACCGTAGACAGTTCATATGCTATTGCACACCCTACTACTCCTGCGCCTGCAATTGTTGCGAGTATTTCATCACCCATTTATTCTACTTCCAGACCCCTTCTATTGTACGGCCGCATTGGCTGCACGCACCATTTTCAATATTATTATCTATTATTGAAAAACCTGACCTTTTAATACCTTTATGGCCGCAGCTGCTGCAAAAAGTATCCTCAAAATTGCTGTATGCTATATTTCCCCCGTAAACATATTTAAGGCCCGCTTTTTTCCCGGTTTCTATGGCTCCTGCAATGCTTTGCGGGTTTGTGGCATTTATTGCTGATTTGTACTGGGGATAATATGCGCTGATGTGCCATGGGATAGAATCACTTATGCTTTTTAAAAACCCTGCTATGCCTCCTATATCTGTATCAGAATCATTTAACCCCGGTATAAGCAATGTTGTTACTTCAATCCATATGCCAAGTTCATGCATTTTCTTTATGTTCTTAAGCACAGGAGCCAGCCTTCCTCCAACTTTTTCCCTGTAGAAGGTTTCTGAAAAGCTTTTCAGGTCGACATTTGCAGCATCAAGGTAAGGGCTTATCATTTCAAGGCATTCTTCAGTCATGAAACCGTTTGTAACGAATACGTTCTTTATATTATTTTCGCTTGCAAGTCTTGCTGTATCATATGCAAGCTCAAAGTAGATAGTCGGTTCAGTATATGTATAAGATATGCTGCGGCACTTGTGGTTTAATGCATCCTTTACAATTTTTTCCGGCGGTATTTCCCTGCCTTCAATTGAACCCGAGTCGCAGGGCATTTGCGATATCTGCCAGTTCTGGCAGAAAAAACACTTGAAATTACATCCTGGTGTGGCAATCGATAGAGAAAGCGAGCCGGGCAAAAAATGAAAGAGCGGTTTTTTTTCAATCGGGTCTATATTCTCAGATATGACCTTGTCATAAACCATTGAATAAAGGACACCACTCCTGTTTTCCCGCACACCGCAGATTCCTTTATCTCCATTCCTTACAACACATCTGTGGCTGCAGAGGTCGCACCTTACTTTTTGTCTATCAAGCTTTTTATATAGATATGCTTCTTTCATATAAGACCCCGGTTTTATTTGTCTCTATTGTTTTATTTTAAGTTTTTTGCAATTCAGAGCAACGAAAAAACAGTGCACATAATTAATAATACCAAAAATATTAATGTCCGCCATTGATTTAGAGATTTTTTATTTTTATTATTTTTTTTATTGTTTTTTTATTTTATGAGTGTATTATATTGCAGGTTATAAATAAGAAGGAACAGATGTAATATGTATTTAAACACAGCAATATGGGCAATAATAATTTTTGCAGCCATAATGGTCCAGGTTTTAGTTGGGACTATAAGAACTATTATAATGGTAAGAGGCAAAAAATCCCTGGCAATGATAATAGGGTTTTTTGAAGCTGTTATTGCCCTTACGATTTCTATAACAGTCATTTCAAATGCAGTAAAGCAGGGTATTAATGTTTACCATATACTTGCATATGGTGCAGGTTTTTCCCTTGGTTTGCTGGTCGGAATGACAATATCAGAAAAAATAACTAAAGAAATATTAAGCGTAAATATAATTTCCAAAAAACACAGCGATAAAATAGAGCACATATTAAGATTAAACGGTTTCGGCCTTACATGCTACCATGGAACAGGCAAAGATGGAGATATTAATATACTCAATATAATATGCAAAAAAAGTGACCTTGCAAAACTTCAGTCCCTTGCCTATGAAATTAATCCAAGAACACTTGTAGCCAGCCACACACTTGAGGGAATGAAGGGTGGCTTCCTTTATGATATAAAAAGCAGGATATAGGCTTATACCCCTACCATTATGCTGCTGCCTTCTATTTTAACCGGGTATACGGGCTCATTTTTTGCCTTGAGCTTTAAGAAGCCTATTTTTGGACCCGATATACACTCCCCCGTTGTCACATCAAACTTTGAGCCATGAAGGGGACATGTGACTATTTTTCCCTCAAGTCTGCCTTTTGACAGGTCACCTTTAAGATGTGTGCACTTTGCGCCTATCGCATAAAAGGAACCGTCGTACTTTACCAGAAGAATGTCTTTTTCCTTTAATTTATATGCCTTCATGATGCCATCTGCAATGTCATCTGTTTTTGCAATTTCTATAAACTCCATCATTTCCTTCCGTTATAAAATGCAAGTAAATAAATCTGCTTATTCTTATATTACTGATAATAAAAAAATACTCAGTACTGAACAACCCTGTCAAGTTTTTTTGCCTGCTCTATCCAGTCTTTTACCATTGACTGCGTGGGTGGCCTTCTTACAAGTTTTTTTGAATTATTGACTTCAATAATCTTGTCATAAAGATTTTCAGCTTTACGCTGTGCAAGTTCAACAACTGTATCGACACCTGCTGCTTCAAGAAGCTCAGAATATTCCTCTGCAACCCCTTTTATCCTGTAAAGGTCAGCAAAATTGACCCATTTCAAAATCAGGCTGTGGGCTATACCGGTCTTTTCTTCTATTTCCTTTCTCCCTTTTGGGGTCGCGCCTTTTTTTAAAAGCGCCTCTCTTGTTTTTATTCTTGCTGCCAGAAGCTTCCGGGTATAGCTTGGACCAATTCTTTCGAGTTTTATTATTGCTGTCATCTCATGCCTCCTTTTATTTTCCAATATAATAGAATAAATGCATGTTAATTATTAAGATATTATTTTTTCCCAGTTTAATTTTCTAAAAGTATTGGATAAAGCTTTTTCAAATTATTCAATAGCAAAAACAGAAATCCCTTTTTCTCCCACAGAGTAAACATAATCTTCATATATACAGACATCATTAGTTTTTCCAGTGTCAAAAATATTTATAAGCACCGGTTTTGTAATCTCTGTTATGTCAAGCTGGACAAGTCCAAGATGGAAATCTGCTACAAAGGCCCGGTTGCCAGCATAAGCAATGCTGACTGCGCTTTTCAAATCAACATAAGTACCAGCAATTACGGGCTTTGAAACATCAGAAGCATCTATTATCTGCATGCTTTTATGGTCAGCAACTAATATATACGGAGCATCTCCCTGCCCTGTTTTTACACTGCATAATCCTCTTGCCATGCCGGTCGTTCGGGTCTCAGAAACCAGCCTTGGATTGCCCGGGTCTGATATATCGACCGCTATAAAACCTGCCCTGCAGTCTGCAAGAAAAGCGGTGTTCCCATCAATATAAACATCATCTATGGAGCCCTGGTAAGTCGAACCAAACCTGCTTACCAGTACAGGACTTTCAGGTATGCTTATATCTATAATCTTAAATCCCCCCGAACCATCGGCCATAAATAACAAGCCGTCTTGTACCTGCAACCTTATTGCATATGCAGACGAGATATCGTCCTGTTTAAGGGTTGAAACCACCTTCATGTTTTCAATATCAGATATATCGATTATATACAATCCTTCATATCCGCATGCAACATAGGCATATTTATCCAGTACATAAACATCCATGCCATCTCCAGGAAGGTCAAGTTCTGAAATTTTTACTGGATTTAATCTATCAGAGATATCATAGACAGAAAGTCCTTTCATATAATCAGCTGCAAATGCATGGTCACCAACAATATATATACCATTAACCTCATCAGGTGGAAGAGGCACGCCTTCCTGGCTATTTTCATTATTACTGGCCGGGTCAGCAGGTGTTACCTGTTCTTTTGAGTTAGAAGATTGGGTGCTGTCTAATATATTTGAGTAAGTACCGGAACATCCGCTAATAGATATGAAGATAAAAAGTAAAAGAAGTAAAAATATGGCATTAAAAATTTTTTTTGATACTTTTACCATTTAAGGTTTTGCTTTAATGAAATTGTATTAAAAATAATTATATATTATTTATATTGATTAATGCTAATAGAATGTGGTTTTCGATTTATCATTTAATTATAACCTTCATGCTGGAAATCAGTGAATAGATCTGTTGCCAGTTGGTAAAGTGCCGGATATTGCTGGTGTCGGAAGGGGGACTTGAACCCCCATGAACTATACCGTTCACAAGGCCCTCAACCTTGCGCGTCTACCAATTCCGCCATTCCGACAAAAATGCCTGTTCCAAGTGCATTAATATTCTAAAAATAATGCAATATTATGTCAAATGATATTTAATTTTATCTATATTTATTTTAATAAAACCCTTGACCTGATTTTACTGCTTTGGTTTCTGGCAAATAGCAAGGTGCTCAAAAAGCATCCCCTGTTGTACCAGCAGGTCCAGATTTTTATTCTCTTCAATGCTTTTCATAAGCTCAAGATCAGATGGTATGCTTAAAATATCTAAATTACCTTCGTTTAACATGCCTATTAAAAAATTAATATCAGAATTGAAAATAAATTTTAACTCATCTATTTTCGGTTTTGGCATATTATAATAATTATTTTTTTCAAGAAGTATGTATTCGCCTTTTTTCCACTCTTTGAGTTTATAAGGCCCGCATCCAAAAATATCTTCAGAAAACAAACTGCTTATCGGATTACTTTCAAGAAGTTTTGCCGGAAAAACAAAATCAAATAACTGCTGCCAGTTACTGTCATACTCATTGAATGTAAGTGTAAATTCCTTATCGCTTTTTTCCTCAATTGATTTTATGATTTTAAAATCTTTATCTGCAAATGAAAGTGTATCATCAGAAATGATTGCATTGATTGTCGCAATTACATCGTCAGTAATTACCGGGTCGCCATCCTGCCAGTAAATATCGTCTTTCAGCTTTATCACAGCTTTCAAGCTGTTTCTCAGGCTGTTGTTTTTTTCATCTCTTTTTCCTGTTACTGTAATGCTTTCTGCAAGTACCGGCTCAAATTTGTCAGGGCCGGTTTTTTTCCATAAACCCTGTAAAATAAGGCTGTTGATATAATCCCTGTATATACTGTCAGATATTAACGGGTTAAATACATAGGGTTCCTGTTCATATCCTGCGACAAGACTCTTTTTATTTCCATCGCTTGAAGAACTTCCTGAGCTGTTCTTCTTTTTACCGGACTCCGCATTTATATCCATATTAATTATATTTTTAAAGAAACTGCCATCCATATAGTCGATTTCTACATTGGATAACTTTTTGTTAAAGGCAACTGCAAATATCCTGTTGTATAATGGGAGAATTACAGCATCTTCTGCAAGAATCTGCTGCAATTGTGCCGAAAGCCCGGATTTTTTTTCAATTGCGTCTTCACTAAGCATGGAATTCATGTTGAAATCAAAATCCTGATTATTGTACCAGTAAAAATTGTTGCAATTCCTGTTTGTATCGGTTTCCATTGAAGGTATCTTGCCGGAAGAAAAATAACTGCTAAAACCAGTTGTGCCCGGTATCAGTATTGACCAGATTCCAAGGTCATAGTTGCCATTTTTAATATCATCCATATACCATTCCCTGGATTCTTTATTTGCAATCCATGTGACGATGCCTATATCCTGTAGATTTTCTTTTATTATATTTTCAATTACCTGCCTGGATTGGCTTTCTGAATTTGCACCTATTGTTAAAAAAAGCCGGTTTTCTTCATTATAGCCTGCCTTTCCAAGATACTCTTTTGCAAGCGCCGGATTATAATTATATTGTTCCCATGCATTTGAAAAGTAATCTGTGCCCTGAGGAAATAAACTGTATAAAACACTGCCATATTCTCCCAGGAGTTCCCTGACTATCCTATCCCTGTCTATGGCATACATCAGGGCCTTCCTGACATTTATATTTGTAAGGGGGTTTTTATCTTTTTGCAGGCTCCTCATCTCATAAAAATCCTGCTCATTTAAATAACCTGGCATTATTTCACCTGAAGTTTCAGAATTATTTTCCAGCTCACCGTCAACAGTTTCATTTCCGGGAACCAGTCCAAGTTTTTCAAACTTGCAAGCTGTTAAAAGAACCGGAGTTAAAAAAACCAGTAAAAGGAAAAAAACAATTAATTTTTGTAAGATTTTTATTTTAAAAAAAGAACGGGTCCGCATATTTAAAGTATTTTCTTTGATTAATCTTTTATATTTTATTATTCATATATCTTTAATTTAAGCTTTTATACCCCAAAATACTTTATATATCAAGCTGCATTTTAAATAATATTTCAGGTGATAATAACAGATGGCCTGTTTTCCCAAAGAAGGATAAACATGATAAAGCTCAGCATATAATAAAGCGCCCCGCATTGCAGGACGCTTTATTATTATATTTTTTTTAAAAACTATTTATTTATAGTGCAATTCCAGAAGAACTGGTTGCCCAGTGGTGAGAAGCATGCGCCATCAACATAAGACTTTAACATAAAGTTATTTGTATAGTAATATACAGGTGCAACTGGCATAGCATCTATTATCATCTGCTCTGCCTCGTGAAGGAGTTTGCTCCTTGCTTCCATATCAGTAGTTGCATCAGCTTCTACAAGCTTTGCATCAAATGCTGCATCAGCCCAGCCGGTATGGTTGTTGCCGCTGTCTGATTTGCAGAGAACCAGCATGCTGGTTGCATCGTTCCAGTCACATATCCATCCGTCCCTTGCTATCATATGCTTAAGCTCCATACGGAATGAATTAAATACTGCGCCATCTACACCGACAAGCTCGACTTCTACGCCAAGTTCAGTCTTCCACATATTTGCTACTGCTTCAGCAATAGTCTTATGGCCGACATTATTGCTGTTATAGGATATCTCAAGTTTAGGAAGTCCCTTGCCGCCTTCATAACCTGCATCCTTCAAGAGCTGCTTGGCCTGTTCAACTGCTTTACCGTAATCCCTTTCAAGCATGTCTCCCCCGACTTCCCTGAATGTCTTGCCACCGACATCAACAATGCCTTCAGGAACCCAAGCGTATGCCGGGATCT
The DNA here is from genome assembly GCA_964528815.1 of uncultured Actinomycetota bacterium. Lineage (GTDB taxonomy): Bacteria > Actinomycetota > Humimicrobiia > Humimicrobiales > Humimicrobiaceae > Fen731. The sequence goes on from CAZGTW010000051.1 coordinate 9,466, forward strand.
GGTTCTGCTTTGTGACCTGGGTAACTATATATTCTTTGTCAATTGCAAGTGCAAGAGCTTTTCTTACCATTGCATTGTCAAGAGGCTGTTTAGTTACATTGAAATCATAGTAATATGTGCCGAGAAGGCCGCCCTGGATATACTCAGGTGATTGAAGTGCGGTCTCCATTTCACCAAGCGGGATTGATTGTATAAATGATACCTGGTCTGTCTGATATGCTGCATATGCGACATTTTCATCTGCAAGCAGCTTGTATTCTATGGCATCCATTTTTGTAGATTTTTTGTCCCAGTATTTATTAAACTTCTGGCAAAGTATAAGTTCATTGGGTTTTCTCTCAGCC
>CAZGTW010000052.1:0-9576 GCA_964528815.1 uncultured Actinomycetota bacterium
CACTTGAAGCATCGTATATAATTTCGTGTACATTTTTAAATGAGGCATCGGGTATAAAGATATTAAAATTTAAAATTTTTTATATATAACTTACTTAACTGGTCTGAGTTAGTTTTTCTGAATCTTTAAAAACATCATTTAAATTTTACGGACCCGCTATTAAATACTATTAAATATTTCTAAAATATTTTAATATCATATAGCAGTTGCGGTATTTTCAACCTGCTAAGATACAAATAAACAATTTTATCGTTATTATTTATATGAAAATCATAATTCTAAATAAGCCTGATAAAGATATCACAAAACAAATAAGTGAGGTTGAGAACCTTTGTAAGACGCATGATAAAACTAAAGGAAATATCAGCCTGGACCAGTCGTTGAATTTTTACCCGGAAATGAAAAGCCTGTTTCTCTTATATGAGCATGATAAATTAATAAGCCTGCTCTCAATATTTATGCCAAAAGCAAATGAGGCAGAAATATCAGCTTATACTTTACCCGGGTATAGAAGAAAAGGGTATTTTAAAATACTGCTTAATAAATCCATAGAAGAGTTAAAAAAATATGGCTTGATTGATATTTTATTTGTTTGCGAAACACTATCAAATGATGGCAAAGAGACTATGAAAAAACTGGATACAAAACTGTGTTTTACGGAGTACTTTTTGGCCCACAGGGGCCGTTTAAAAGATTTTAATAATAAACATGTTACAGGAATTGAAATACAGAAAGCTGATTTTAAGGACCTTGATACTATCGCTGCATTGTACCAGCAGATATTTGGCGATGATTATAAAGATGCCAAAAGCATGATAATAAAATCCCTTGAAGCTGATAACAGGGACCAGTATATTGCGCTTTTTGGTAACAAACCCATAGGAACAGCAGCTGTAAGTTTTGATGGTGCTGGCGCATCTATATTCGGATTGGGCATATCCCCTCAATACCAGGGAAAGGGTTATGGCAAGGAATTATTAAATCTGATATTAAAAGAGCTGGAAATAAAAGGAATAAAAAATATTTTCATTGAAGTAGACAGCTTTAATAAAAGTGCCCTTAATCTATATTTGAAAAGCGGTTTTGAAATAGAATTCTCTTATGATTATTATATACGCTGCCCGGTATGAGCTTACTATTCCCGGCATTGGGAATGGAACAGAAAATTCAGAAATAGAATTTTAATAATTTTATCTATAAATTTAACAGGTTTTAATATAAAATACCTTTTCCCTGTAAAATCTGAAAACTTTTTTATAAACATATATATTTTTAAAACAAGTGGATTGCTTAAAAACTCAAAAATCAGTGTTTTCCGACAGAGACGGAACCATAAATGAAGGTGTCAGATAAAAAATATTCAATATCAGAAAATGTTTTTGCTGCTGCAAAGTTAATTCTTAAAATGCAATAATAAATTAAAGGCCGGAAGGATTATTAAAAAGATGAAAAACTATTCTTACACAATATCTGAAAAAAAAGTTATTATTACTATAAATAAGCGCCTTTGCGAAACTTCTGAGGAACTTATAGACAGTGAGTTGTTTATTGAGATTTTAAACAGATGCATTAAAAATCTTTCAAAAAGAAATTCTGCACTTCTGAATATCTTTGGTTCCGGACCAGTTGACAAGAACAAGGTAACTCTTTTGCTAAGCACCCTGAAATATCTTTTGAAGCTGCCGATTATAACTGTGCAGCAAGTCCTGAAAGAATCAGAAGTATTTTTAGAAGATATAGACCTTTTTAATGATTTTATTGAATATTTATATAATTACTGGAGGAGTTTTGACAGATTTGTAGTTTGCAACTCAGAGCTTGATACACTTGATAAAAGACCTTACAGGACTTTTAATGAAACAATTGAAAAGTTAACACATCTTGTAAGATCTACATATAGAAGCATTCAGAAAAACATCACAGGAGTCCGCCCGAGGGTTTATCGCCAGGTAAGCGCCGGGTCAGAAGTGGCATCTATTGTTTCACCGGGAGCCATTGCTTATAGCCAGGAGCCATATAATAAATTAAACGGACTGCCTGTTATCAGGCAGGTACTGATGTATCCTCCCCTGGTTTTAAATCCGCCTATGAATAAAAGGACCGGCCAATTTATGAAGGTTGATAAGAACCCTCTGGAACTGGTAAAAATTGAGAAAGACGGATGGCTTTGCTATCCGGCAAAAGTGGGAAAGCTCCTTATAGCTATATATTTTGCAAATAACTTTTTTGAGCTCGGCTTTTCCCTGTGTAATCTTTTTGAAATTGCAGATGATAAGGACCTGGAGAGAAAGCCGGATGCTGTTTATTTATTTGGAGTTCCGGGTGAAAGCCTTGATTGTTTTGGCAATCTTCCCACAGTTTTTTATGATGATGAGAAAAACAATCAAATTATTGCAACAGTGCCATCCAGAAATGAATTCGGGTATTTTGGTTACCTTAAAAAAATGGTTTTGACATTGCACAATATAAAGGTAATGAAAAATAACTGCATGCCATTTCATGGTGCCCTGATTCAAATCAGGCTGAAGGATAAAAAAGAATCAACGATTTTAATAATAGGTGATACAGGTGCTGGCAAGTCTGAATCCCTTGAGGCTTTGCGGGTAATAGGAGAAGACCTGATATCTGATATGAATATCATTGCTGATGATATGGGCTCTATTGAGCTTGAAAACGGGAATCCTGTTGGTTATGGCAGTGAAATAGGGGCTTTCCTGCGGCTTGATGATTTGCAGCCCGGATATGCATTCGGCCAGATTGATAGAGCTATTATTATGAGCGCAAACCAGGTAAATGCAAGAATTGTAATTCCCGTAAATTCTTTCCACAATGTAATCAAAGGATATAAGATCGATTATATTTTATATGCCAATAATTATGCAGAAATCGATGAAGACCATCCTGTTATTGAAAAATTTACCGATGCAGATGCGGCGCTTAAGGTATTCCAGGAAGGCATGGTTATGAGCAAGGGAACTACAACTTCAACAGGACTTACTCATTCTTACTTTGCAAATATTTTCGGGCCACCTCAATATAAAAAACTTCATGACGGGATTGCAAAAAAATATTTTGATATATTTTTTAAAGAAGGCATATTTGTCGGGCAAATAAGAACAAGGCTCGGTATAAAAGGTTGTGAGATATCCGGCCCTGAAGCAGCCGCCAGGGAACTATTAAATATTATCTCCGGATAATATTTCAACAATAATTGGCAGGACGCAATAACCGGCAAACAGGGGTTTAGAGGTGTTTCAGGCCAGCTATTGCCTGCAATACTTTCTTTGTATCTTCAGTTATTTCCTGTGTGATATCGTGCTTTTTTTTCAGTTCCAGAACTGTTTTCTCCAGGTTTTCAGCGTCTGTGATTATTGCTCTCTCTGTAAGAACGTATGCTTTCCTGCCCATTATTTCAAAGTATCCCCTGCATACGCCAATATAAGTTGTCGTCCCGTCGTTTATAATTTTAAGTATTCCTGTTTTAAGCCGCGCAACTGTAGGTATGTGGCCCGGCAGCACACCCATGCTACCGCTTTTTGCAGGCAGGCTTATAAAATCAACATCACCCGTAAAGACTTTTTCCTCGGGGGTAATAACTGATAAAAATATCTTATTTTCTTTGACTTTTGCTTCCATATATCTTAAATATTGCCCAAAACCATGGCTATATCATTGCAATGATTCTATTTCAGAAGCTCTCTTTACAACCTCTTCTATACTGCCTGCCATATAGAACGCCTGCTCGGGCAGCATATCATATTTACCTTCTGCTATTTCTTTGAATCCCTGAATGGTATCTTCGACTCTTACATACTTGCCTTCTCTGCCGGTAAACTGCGCAGCAACAAAGAAAGGCTGGGAAAGGAATTTTTCTATTTTCCTTGCCCTCTGTACAGTCGTTTTGTCTTCTTCAGAAAGCTCATCGATTCCAAGTATTGCTATTATATCCTGAAGCTCCTTGTTCCTTTGAAGTATTTCCTGGACCATCCTTGCAACCTTGTAATGCTCCTCTCCCACATATTGCGGGTCAAGTATACGGGATGATGAATGAAGAGTATCGACAGCAGGATAAATACCTCTTTCAGATATCTGCCTTGACAGCACCACTGTCGAATCAAGATGGGTAAAAGTCGTGGATGGAGCAGGATCAGTCAAATCATCTGCAGGCACATATATAGCCTGGACAGATGTAATTGAACCCTTTTTGGTTGAAGTAATCCTTTCCTGCAGCTCACCCATTTCAGTTGAAAGGGTGGGTTGATACCCTACTGCTGAAGGCATCCTTCCCAGCAGCGTTGAAACCTCCTGGCCTGCCTGAACAAATCTGAATATATTATCTATGAATAAGAGCAGGTCCTGCCCTTCATAATCCCTGAAATACTCTGCCATTGTAAGGCCTGTAAGGCCCACCCTGAGCCTTGCTCCCGGCGGTTCGTTCATTTGCCCGAATACCAGAGCAGTTTTATCCAATACACCGGACTCCTTCATGGAAAGCCACAGGTCATTTCCTTCTCTTGTCCTTTCTCCTACTCCCGAAAAGACAGAAAAACCACCATGCTCTGTTGCTATATTATGAATGAGCTCCATTATAATTACAGTCTTGCCTACTCCTGCGCCCCCGAACATACCTATTTTTCCGCCTTTTACAAACGGGCATAAAAGATCTATTACTTTAACGCCGGTCTGGAATAACTCAGTTGTCGGTTTTATATCAGAAATATCTGGAGCGTCCCTGTGTATCGGCATTTTTAGTGATGCTTTTATATCTTTTGCGATATTATCTATGGGTTCTCCCAGGACATTAAAAAGCCTTCCCAGGGTATCCCTGCCAACTGGAACTTCAATGGGCCTGCCTGTGTTGTAAACTTCCATTCCGCGCTCCAGTCCATCAGTTGAAGACATTGCTATTGCCCTTACCTGGCTATTTCCTATTGACTGCTGAACTTCGGCTACTACTTTCTTTGAATAATTTCCTGCTTTATCCCCAGGCCTTAAAATCTCAACCGCTGTATAAATTTCAGGCAGTTTTCCCGGTGGGAATTCTATATCCAATACGGGCCCCATTATGCTTACAACCCTGCCCTTTTGAAAATAAGGATTTTTGCCGGTGTCTTTATTATCAAACATAAACTTTCAGCTTTCTTTTATTGAATATTTTCATAATGTTTAAAACTTAAAAACAAAAATATATTTTTAAAGAGTATCATTTTTATACTATTAATCCTGCTCATATTATTCATTTATCAGCGCAAATGTGCCGGATATTATTTCAGAGATTTCCATTGTTATCTGCTGCTGCCTTGCCCTGTGATATATAAGTACAAGCTCTTTTATCATATCATCAGCATTCTTGCTGGCGCTTTTCATTGCAGTCATCCTGGCACCTGTCTCACTTGCAGTCGCCTCAAGAAGAGTGCCGTAAACAGTTGTATAAATATATTCGGGGATAATAGACTCCAGAACTTCCCGGGGAGAGGGGTCATATAGTATTTCCGCAAAAGGCATTTGCGAGATGCTCTCTTCAGGAGTCACTTTTATATTTAACTGTTCCAGCGCACCATCTGCCAGGTACATGCTGCCCTGTTTTAAAATAGGCAGCAACTGCAGCATGGTTGGCAATTGTTCGGCAGGGTTTTTAAATTTTGTAAAGCATATTATCACCCTGTCAACTTCGCCTTTAATATATCTTGAAATTATTTCCCTTGATATTTCCCTGGCATCAAGAAATCCTGGATAATCAGAAAGGTTTTCATATACCATCTCTATATCATAGCCCATATACCTGAAATAATTGCGCCCTCTCGTGCCTATTATGAATAATTTAACTGTTTTACCCGCCGAAATCGAATTTTTAACGGTTTTTTCTATCAGTCTTATAATATTTGAATTGTATCCTCCGCAAAGGCCCCTGTCAGCAGTTATTCCAAGGATAAGTACAGCCTTTTCTTCTTTATGCGGCATCAGTAATGGGTCAGACAGAGAAGCTGTTTGCCCTGCAATATCAGTTATTACATCTACTATCCCTGCCATAAATGCCCTGGCCTCAAATATCCTGTTCTGGGCTTTTTTGATTTTTGAAGAAGCTATCATTTCCATTGCCTTGGTTATCTTTCTGGTGCCAATAGTGCTTTTTATCCTGCTTCTTATTTCCTGGGATTTTTCCATTTTTTAGGTCTCTGAAAAAATAAAAGTCTTCTTGAATTGCATGGTAGCCTTCATCATTTTCTCTTCAAGGCTGCTGCCGATGTCCTTTGTATTTCTTATTTCACTTATTATTTCCGGATAATCATTATGGAGAAATTCAATATATTTTTTCTCAAACATGGCAATATTATTAATCTCAACATCATCAAGAAACCCGTTTGTAAGCGCATATAGAATAAGAACCTGTTCCTCGACATCCATTGGAGCGTACTGGCCCTGCTTCAATACTTCAACAGTTCTTTCTCCCCTGGCAAGCTGTTTCCGTGTTTCCTTATCAAGCTCTGTGCCAAACTTTGCAAAAGTTTCAAGCTCCCTGTATTGCGCAAGATCAAGCCTGAGCATACCGGCAACCTTCTTCATTGCATTTATCTGGGCATTTCCCCCGACCCTTGAAACAGAAATTCCGGGATTTATTGCAGGTCTTATGCCGGCATTGAAAAGATCGTCTTCAAGATATATCTGGCCATCTGTTATAGAAACTACATTTGTAGGTATATAAGAAGATATGTCTCCTGCTTTAGTCTCTATGACCGGTATAGCAGTAAGCGAGCCGCCGCCTTTTTCTTCAGATAATTTTGCAGCCCTCTCAAGCAATCTTGCATGAAGGTAGAATATATCTCCGGGATAAGCCTCTCTTCCGGGAGGCCTCTTTAAAAGTAAGGATATCTGCCTGTATGATACTGCATGTTTTGAAAGGTCATCATACATTATCAGGGCATGTTTTCCCTTATACATGAAATATTCGCCTATTGTAGCGCCGACATATGGAGCAATATACTGTAGTGAAGCAGGTGTCCTTGCAGTAGCGCTTACTATTATTGTATATTCCATAGCCCCGGCCTCTTGCAGCTTTTCCACCAGTTTTGCAACACTGGAAGTTTTCTGGCCTATTGCTACATATATGCAATATATATCCTTGCCCCTCTGGTTTATTATAGTGTCCGTCAGTATCGCAGACTTCCCGATGCTTCTGTCCCCGATTACAAGCTCTCTCTGGCCTCTTCCTATGGGTATCATTGAGTCAATAGCTTTGATTCCTGTCTGGAGAGGCTCTTTTACAGGCTGTCTGTTAACAACTCCCGGTGCCGTGAATTCCACTGCCCTGAAATTATCTGACTTAATTGTGCCTTTGCCGTCCAGGGGATTGCCCAGAGAGTCTATTACCCTGCCCAGTAAAACTTCACCAACTGGTACCTGCAGTATATTTCCCGTGCATTTTACCGGATCCCCTTCCTGTATATTGGTAAAATCTCCAAGTATGATTGCGCCTATTTCATTTTTGGTAAGGTTTAATGCAACGCCATAAGTGCTTTCACCAAACTTCAGCATTTCGCCAGACATTGCATTCTTAAGCCCTTCAATCCTTGCTATTCCATCTCCGGCTTCAGTAACCCGGCCGACTTCCTCTACTACAATTTCCTTCTTAAATTTATTTATTTCTGAGCTTATTAACCTGGCGATTTCCTCAGATTTAATCTTCAGCACCAAATCCCTCACCTCTAATTTCCAGGGCTTTCAGTTTTGATTTCAAGTCTTCAATCCTGTTTTTAACACTCAAGTCAACTATGCTTTCACCTATTTTAAGGACAAGGCCGCCTATAATATTTTCATCTACAATATTTTTGACTGTTACATCAAGTCCGGTCTTTGCATCGACCTCTTTTTTTATCCTGTCAAGCTGCTCATTATCAAGATAAACTGCACTTATGACTTCTATAGTTTTATGTTCTTTGAAACTATTAGTAAGCTTGGCAGCTTTCCTGCCATCACTGTATTGCATTACAGCCCTTTCTTATCAGCATTTTTTATCTGCTGAAATTCCTTCAGGCTTTCTTCAACCAGCCTCTTATGCTCTTCTTCTGAAAGGTTTTTCATGATAATCTTTTCAGTAGCATTCATTGCTATATCCACAATCTGGTCCTTGACAGCCTCGACAGACTTCTGTCTTTCAGCTTTTATCTCTTCCAGGCCAGAATCCAGCATTGCTTTTGACTTAGCAGTTGCTTTTTTTTCTATCTCGTCCTTTATCTTCCTGGCTTCAGCCTTTCCTTCTTCTATTATATTTTTTGCTTCCGCCCTGGCTGAATCAAGCTGCTTTTTCTGTTCATCAAGGTATTGCTGCCCTTCTATCTTTTGCCTGTCTGCATTGTCAATTGATGCTCTTATTTCTTCCTGCCTTTTAGTTATCATCTTATTTACTGGCTTTAATGCAAATTTCCAGAGCACAATAAAAAGTATGATAAATACTACTATAAGCCAGAAGATTGTACTGGTCATGGGATTAACTATTTTAAGTATTTCTTCCAAATTTTTATACCTCTTTTTTTAAACTAAAAAGTTATAATTTCAGAACTTATAAAATACCGGAATATCTTATGCGACAAAAATCAGCATGAATGCTACAACAAGCGCATACAATGAAATTGCTTCTGCAAAAGCTATCCCGATAAACACTACAGTGTTTATCTGACCTCCAGCTTCCGGCTGCCTTGCTATGCCTTCGACAGCTTTACCGACAAGATTTCCTATAGCAAGTCCCGGCCCTATTGCTCCAAGGCCCATGCATAGCCCCGCTGCTAATAATGCCGCTGCTTTTGGATCCATAAAACTTCCTCCTGACTTTAAATTAACCTCTAATCCGTATTATTTCTTACTAATGCCTGGGGTTTACTGCTTCCCCTATATATAATGCAGTAAGTATTGCAAATACATATGCCTGCACAGATGCTACAAATAATTCCAGCAGCATCATTATTGCCGCAAATGGAACGGCTGCTATTGCTAAAAAGTATGACTTGAAATATATGATAAGGCCAAGTATTACATATATGATTGTATGGCCGGCAAGCATGTTTGCAAATAGTCGGATAAATAATGAAAATGGTTTTGCTATTGTGCTTATCAGCTCTATCGGGACAACTATTACCAGCATGCATCCGGGTATGGAGCGCGGCGCATAAGATCTGAGATACCCTTTAAAGCCATTTTTTATTAAATTTGTGATATGTACTGTGAAAAAGACTATTACAGCAAGTGTAAGGGTAAAAATCGGATTCGATGTTGGTGTATATGCCCCCGGCACAAGACCTATCAGGTTGTTTGCAAGAACGAAAATGAATATTGTTGAAATAAGCGGCACCCATCTGTCCCCTTCTTTGGGCCCTATGACATTGTAGCATATGCGTTTCCTTATAAAGTCAAGTAGGAATTCAACTATTACCTGCTTTTTCCGTGGAACTACACTGGGCTTTGCCGACATTACAAGAAGGAGGATAATGAATAAGCCGACTCCTGCAAACAATGAAAGTGTCAGATTAGTAATTGATATATCTATTGGCCCGATCTTTATAGGGACTATAGTCTTAAGATAAA
>CAZGTW010000053.1:0-9351 GCA_964528815.1 uncultured Actinomycetota bacterium
GGCCGTTTCTTAAATCATATTCTGATTTATAAAATGGTGCAATCGCATTAAATCCCTGTGCCGTTAAATCGTCTATAAAGCCCCCGAAGACAGATTGCTCGACATGCACTATAAAAACCATATCCGGTTTTCTTTCATAACAGTTTATCCAGGCCAGGAGGCCATTTTTATCAGCATGTGCAGAAAGGCCCGAGTAATCATAAATCCGTGCAAGCACCGGGATTTCTTCACCAAAAATAACCACCGGATCGGCACCTTCTATTATGGTCCTGCCAAGTGTACCCTTTGCCTGGAAACCGACAAAGACTATTGAACAATCCTTCCTGCCAATATTGTTTTTTAAATGGTGCCTTATTCTACCGGCTTCACACATTCCGCTTGACGAAATTATTACCTTTGGTTCCGGGTCATAGTTTAATGCTTTGGACTGGTTTACCGACTCTGTAAAATAAAGGCCGGGAAAAGAAAGGGGGTTTAAACCTTTTTTCAGAATTTCTTTTGTCTGCTGGTCCCCGTAAATGCCAAGGTCATCATCATAGATATCCGTTGCTTCTGTTGCAAGCGGGCTGTCGACATAGACTTTAAACCCTGCATTAGAAATAAGTTTTCTCTCTTTTATTTCGCGCAGCATATATAAAATACCCTGTGTCCTCCCCACTGCAAATGCAGGTATAACTACGTTTCCACCCCTTGAGAAGGTCTCATTTATTATTTTTGCAAGGTCCGCAGTAAAGTCATAACTTTTTTCATGGAGCCTGTCGCCATATGTTGCCTCCATTACGACATAATCTGCCTGCTTTATGCATTGAGGGTCCTTTATGATGGGCTGGTCCCTGTTACCTATATCGCCTGAAAAGACTATTTTCTTTTTTATGCCCTGTTCTTCGAGGTATAATTCAACAGATGCAGAGCCAAGTATGTGCCCTGAATCTACAAAATTTGCACTGGCTCCGGGAACTATTTCATAGGTCTCATCATATTTGCAGGGTTTGAGATATTTAAGTGTTTTTTCTGCATCTTTAAGAGTATAAAGAGGCATTATCCTGCCATTGCCCCTGCCATTGCGCTGCCTGTTTTCCCATTCCGCATCATTTTCCTGTATATTTGCGCTATCGCGAAGCATAATGGAAACCAGCTTGCATGTAGCCATTATTGCAAATATTTTTCCTTTAAAACCTTCCCTGACAAGAAGCGGCAGCCTCCCGCTATGGTCAATGTGCGCATGTGTAAGAATCACGGCATCTATTTCTTCAGCATTAAAAGGAAGTTCCTGGTTATCTTTTTCATCAAACCCCTGCTGCATCCCGCAATCAATAAGGATTCTTTTTCCATTTACTTCAATACAGTAGCAACTTCCCGTTACTTCCCGGGCAGCTCCATAAAAAGATATCTTCATTTAAAATTCTCCCTGCTTTTTACTTATAATCACTGATTTCAAGGCAATATTATAGCATAAATAAAATCCAGGCTTTTTACACCCGGATTTTATATTTTAATCTGTTTAAATAGTATTTTTATTTTTTTGACTGTCGCCTAATTTATCCAGAAACCTACAACCAGTGTAGTGTTGCCGGTCTTCTGTATTACAGTCTGTACCGATGCTCCAGATTTTTTTGAAAAATCTGCAATATAATTTGCTGTTGTTATATCATTTTCAATGTTAAAGCCCTGAAACTTTAATGTGCCTTCCTTAAAGGTGCCATATCCCTCATCAATTGCAGCAAGAAGCTCATCAAAATTGTCTGCAGACAGCTCTTCCTTTAACCTGTCATCAAAGTCTTTTGAAAATACCGCATAATCCCTTGCATTTATGCCTGCCAGTATGTTTTCAGTTATCGGCGTTGTAACAGCTGATACCTTGCTGCAGCCTGCAACCCCAACTACCATAAAAGCAGCAAGGATAACAACCAGCATGGCAATAAGGGATTTTTTCAAAATAGCCATTTTCATTTTCTTCTCCTTTTGGGCAAACGATTTGTTTATTTATTTTTTATTGTTGTTTAAATTATAATTATTAAAGATACTATAATTGTATCTTTTTGTAAAGAAATAATATTCAGTAATCTGCCCCTATTATAATTGTAATATCTACATTATCAACATTATTTGCAGATTTTACTATTTCACCTTTACCTAACAGCTTTTTTAAATTATTTGCAGTATCTTCTACTCCTGCTTTTGCAGTAAATATTATTATTTTTGTATTCTTATAGCCGAAACTGTCAGCATTTTTTGTTTCTGTTACCTTTATTACTTTCTTATCCTTATTGAGGCTTGACTCTACTTTTAACTTTGCTCCTGCTGCTATTCCCTGAGTGCCCCTGCCGTTAAGGATATTTATTTTTATCAGGTCCTGCTCCTGGGAACTGCTGTCTATCGAGCCCGACGATGCCGCGCCAGGTGAAAAATCCTTCCCTATTATTACAACAACATCTGAATACTGCGCATTTCCGTCCTGTGTCTTGATGGTTCCGACTTTCAAAATGTTTTTGACTTCCTGTGCAGCATCAAGGATTTCCTGTTTTTGTGATTTGCAGATAATCAGCGTGTTTTTATAATTATAACTGTCTGCATCGATAACCTTATAAATCCTGTATTTTTTATTTCCTTCATTATCCTTCAGGCCGTTAAATAAAAGTGATGCCTGGTAAGCAATGCCCCTCACTCCAACTCCATTTAAAAATGACAGTATGGGCCCATTGCCGCTCATATCAGTTGCGGGCTGGGAAGAAGCCGTATTACTTGAGCCAGCGGCAACTGAAACCTTATTTCTATACCCATAAAGGCTGTACTGGTTTAAAAGCGCCTTAAATTCATCTGATGCCAGGAAGGCATTCAGCACCGCGGCCCTGCTTGTTGATTTTAACCTGCTGAGCCACACTGAAGCGCCTTTTTCATCAGGGCTCCTGTCAAGAACCACAGAGTACAGGGTATTTACGTATTGAGAGTCGTTTAAGTTCCTGCCCGTAAATTGCTGGCTGGTAATTACTGATTTAATAAAATCAGCATGTGAGGTCTTTCTTTGAGCCAGCCTGTTTGCCCAGCCATCAACAGTCGGCTGGTCAGGATCAATATTGAGGCTCCTTATGTATACCTGCCTTACAAATGACTGCGCAGATGCAATCCGCCTGCTTTCCATCAAATCCTGCCTGTACCTGTTAAGGTAATCTACGATACCGTTATATATTCCTGTTGCAATTTTGTCCCTGAAACCGGCATCATTCAGTTTTGCCTCTTCTTCAGGATTTGATATAAAGGCACCCTCTATAAGGGCAGAGGTCATTTTTGTATTTATAAGTTGTTTATAATTTGCTGATTTGACCCCCCTGTTTAATGTCCCTATCTGCTCTATTGTCTTTGCGTTTATGCAACCGGCAAACTGTGCACCGCCTGGTGAGCCTACATAATAGAATGTTTCTGTCCCGCATTTTTCACGGGCGGAATGGGAATTATTATGTATACTTATGAAAAGATCAGCATTGCTTGAATTGGCAAAATTTGCAATCTCTTCAAGCGTTTTTTTTGTGTCATCTTCCCGGGTCATTACAACCCGAAATCCTGAACCTGCAAGTTTATCCCTTAACCTTGTAGCAATATCAAAATTTACATGTTTCTCCAGCAAACCTGACGGCCCTATTGCCCCCACATCCTTTCCGCCATGGCCGGGATCAATGCAGATGGTTATACCTGAATTATCATCAGCATAAATTGTATTTATATCCGGAATTAAAAAAGATGAAGCGGTAAAAGTAACTAAAAGAAAGGCAGTAAAGACCGCCCTCCTTGCATAATAGAGAAATCTTGCTGTTATTTCCTTCTTCATTTGTTCTGCTTAATTGCTACAGGCTCATGGCTTAAAAAAGCCATAAAGCAAAGTTTTTACTACTGATTATTACAACATATATTATTAATAAATATTTACATATATATATAATATTGTCAATGTTAAATTATTATTAATTAATACAGAAGTATATTAATAATTTTATTTGAATTTATCTTCAAACCTGTTTTGGGCTATAAAAGAATCAGGGCCCGCCTTTTTAAGGTGCAGCCCTGTCTTCTTTTTGATTTGAACACCTGGTATTTATATATAAAAAGACAAAGACGGGTAATATTGTTTACAATCGGCCCTTCCCTGTCTTGCTGTTGTTTTTGTGCCGGCTTAAGAATCTTTTTAATTTAAATCTACCGCTGCACATCTTTACAACTTAAGATGTTAAGGCCCTTAAATTAAAAGTTAATTAAATCAGGATTAAGAAATTTTAATATTACTTAGAGTCGCAATCATATCGGCTCTATAAAAAAATATTTATACAAATAGTGATTTATTACTGGTATTATATATTAGCAAATATTACAGCAGTTAAATTAAATAAAATATAAACAGGTAAAATATGAGTAAGGCACTTGACGATAAATTAATTGAAGTTTCCCGGGATGTACAAAATATGGGAAGCCTTATACTTAAAACAGTCAATAATGCCATTGATGCATTCATTAATGGTGATGTGGAACTTGCGCAAAAGATAATAGATAATGATATAAAGGTAGACGACTATGATGTCTCCATTGAAGAAAAATGCATGTATATCCAGGCAGAGCACCAGCCTGTGGCCGGGGATCTGAGATTTATACACAGCATCTATCTTATTGTAATCTACCTTGAAAGAATCGGTGATATTTCAGTAAGCATAGCAAAGCTTGTTAAAAGGCTCTATCTTAACCAGAAAAATCCTGTTAAAAAAGAACTCCTGGACATTATAAGGGAAATGGGAAATGTGGCATTCTCCATCCTTGAAAAAGCAATTAAAGCATTTGCCGAAAAGGATGAAAAACTTGCAGCAGGGCTGGAAAACATTAATCTTACAATAGATAGTCTGCAGAAAACAATGTACCAGAAGCTTTACAGCAAAAAATCAAATGAGGAAGATTATATAAAGCTTGTTACCAATATGTCCCTTATAAGCAGGTATATTGCAAGAATCGGTGAAAATTCTGTAAACATCGGCGAGAGAGTGGTCTATTACCTTACCGGTGATTTCAAAGTCATACACAGCGACCTTTAAATCTTAGCCAAACCTGCCGGATATGTAATCCTCTGTACGCGAGTCTTTTGGAAAAGTAAATATACTGCCGGTTTCCCCTATTTCAATAAGTTCGCCTAAAAGAAAATAACCGGTAAAATCCGAAACTCGTGCTGCCTGTTGCATATTATGGGTCACAATAACGATAGTATATTGTTTTTTCAGCTCATACATCAGGTTCTCTATCTTTAAAGTCGATTCAGGATCCAGCGCCGAGCATGGCTCATCCATCAGTAATATCTTTGGCTCGATACAGAGCAGCCGGGCAATACAGAGCCGCTGTTGCTGCTCGCCGCTCAGCCTAAGCGCTGACTCTTCCAGCTTATCTTTCACTTCATCCCACAGGTGAACTGATTTAAGGGCCCACTGGACTTTTTCTTTTATTTTATTCCTGCTCATTCCGCCATGTATCCGCCATCCGTAAGCAATATTATTAAATATTGAAAGGGGGAAAGGATTTGGCCGCTGGAAAACCATGCCTACTTTTTTCCGCAGAGAAAGAAGATCCATGTTTTTTCTGCTGTAAATCTCCTGGCCGTCCACATAGACCTCCCCGGTTATGCTGACATTTTCAATAAGGTCATTCATCCTGTTTAGCGACCTTAAAAATGTGGACTTGCCGCAACCGGACGGGCCGATAAGGGCAGTTATTTTCTTCTCCTGTATTGACATTGTAATATTTTTTAGTGCCTGGAACTGCCCGTAAAACAGAGATAGATTTTTTATTTCAATAATGCTCATAGTTCTTAAATTAATTTAGCCGAATCTGCCTGATATGTAATCACTGGTCCTTTTATCTTCAGGTACTGTAAATATCTTTTCAGTATTTCCAATTTCTATCAGCTCGCCGTTAAGGAAAAAAGCTGTACGGTCAGCAACGCGGGCCGCCTGTTTTGTATTATTTGTAACAATAATAATGGTGTAGTCTTTTTTTAAGACCCTGAGCGACTCTTCTATTTTCATAGTGGAAATAGGGTCAAGTCCCGAGCATGGCTCATCAAGCAAAATATATTTAGGCTTAAGTGCCAGAACCCTTGCTATGCAGAGGCGCTGCTGCTGGCCGCCTGACAGCTTAAGCGCAGATATTGACAGCCTGTCCTTTACTTCTTCCCAGATGGCAGTATCCTCAAGGCTCTGCCTTACAAGTTTGTCCAGCGCTATTTTATTCTTAACGCCTGCCATTTTAGGGCCGAAAACGATATTTTCATAAATCGAGCGCGGCAGCGGCACCGGTGTAGCAAAAACAATACCAAGTTTGCGCCGAAGCTCGATTATGCTTGTGCCGGCAGCATAAATATTTTTGCCGTCAATGGTGAGAAGCCCTTCTATTCTTGAATTGAAAACCAGATCATTTAAGCGGTTAAGGGCCCTCAGGAAAGTAGATTTTCCACTTCCCGATGGTCCTATGATTCCCAGGATTTCGTTTCTTTGCACTTCCAGGTTAATATTTTTCAGGGTCTGCATCTTGCCGAAGTAGTGGTTAAAATTCTGTGCCCTTATTGCTACCTGTTCCATTTAAATCTTTCTAAGAATATTTCTTAATAAACCTGTTCATTAACTGATAAGCTATTACATTGATTACTAAAATCATAATAATAAGGATGGCAGCGGTCCCGTAAGCATTTGGCATCGAGATGCCTTCCCTTGCCAGTATGTAAAAATGGACAGCCATTGTCCTTGACGATGAGAAAAGCGATGACGGGAGCCGCAATGCACTGCCTGCAGTAAAAATCACTGCCGCTGTCTCCCCTACGCTTCGGCCTATGCTTAAAACAATGCCTGTCATTATTCCGGGCATGGCTGAAGGAAGCACTACCCTTGTTACGGTCTGCCACCTGGTGCTGCCCAGCGAATAGCTTACCTCGCGGTGAATATAAGGAACCGATTTGATTGCTTCTTCGCTTGTCCTGATAATAGTGGGCAGTATCATAAAAGCAAGTGTTAAGCTGCCGCTTAAAATCGACCATCCCATCTGCAGCTTGATAACAAACAAGATAAAACCGAATAAGCCATAAATAATAGAAGGAATGCCGGCCAGGCACTCGGACCCGAATTTTACTATCTTTGTAAATTTGTTTTCCCTGGTATACTCAGTCAGATAGACAGCCGTGCCGACTCCCAGAGGTGTTGCTATTAAAATGGCTCCAAATGTCAATGTAATTGTGCCGACAATTGTAGAAAAAATGCCCCCGCTTTTTCCCATATCTTCAGGGTTTGTCATCAGGAAATTATAGCTTATTACCGGAACGCCCTTTCTTAAAATATAGAATATTATAAATAACAATATAAATATCGTTATGCAGGTAAGGGCCCAGAGTAATCCCAGTATAATTTTCTGTTCTATTTTTGCTTTATTAAGCATTAACGCTTACCCTTGCTAGATATTACATTAGCAACAGAGTTTAGCACCATAATGATAATAAAAAGTATTATTCCCGTTGCAAAAAGTGCCTGGCGGTGCTCCCCTGTTGAGTAGCCCACTTCAAGGGCTATATTTGATGTCAGTGTCCTGACCGGATCAAGTATTGAGCGCGGTATGTTTATTGCATTTCCAGCTATCATTATTACTGCCATTGTCTCGCCTATTGCCCTTCCCATCCCAAGGATAATGCTTGTAATGATGCCTGACCTTGCAGCGGGAAAAATCACCATTACTACTGTCTGCCACTTGGTGGCCCCCAGGGCAATGGAGCCTTCCCTGTAAGATTTGGGAACAGCAAGAAGTGAATCTATGGAAATACTGATAATAGTGGGAAGAATCATTATGCCAAGGATTATTGAAGCTGCCAGCACAGACAGGCCCGGCCCGCCAAAATTATCCCTTATAAAGGGAACCAGAATCACAACCCCAATAAAGCCGTAAACAACAGAAGGAATGCCTGCCAGAAGCTCTATTACAGGCTTTAATATCTGGCGAAGGCGCTTGGAAGAAAATTCCGTCAGCGTTATCGAACAGGCAAGGCTCAATGGTATTCCTATTACAAGTGCACCTACCGTGACTTCAATGGAACCTATTATCATTGGCAGTATGCCAAAACTTTTTTCTGTGGGGTACCAGTCAAGGCCAAAAAGAAAATTTTTTATCCCGTACTTTATAATTACCGGTGTACCTTCAAAAAAGATGAAAAATGTAATTAACAATAAAAAGGAAATAGCAGAAAAAGCAATTATTGCCAGGGTGATCTGGATCAATTTTTCATTTCTTTCAAGTTGTGTCATTAATCTTAAACTCTCTATCCAGTCCAGATGCCAAATTAACTTACGGGAATCAATCCCTCTTCCCTGATTAAACCCTGCCCCTCATCAGAGAGTACGAAATCAATGAAATTCTTAACTTCACCTGCAGGGGCATTTTTTGTAACAAATAAAAACGGGCGCATCAGATCATACTTTTTAGAGATTATGTTCTCATCAGTTACAGCAACTCCGTCAAGGCTTACAGCTTTAACTGCTTCGTTTACGAGCCCCAGGGAAATATAACCTACTGCATTTGGGTCATTGGCAACTATTTCCCTTACTGTGCCATTGGAGTCCTGGACAATGGCGCCCTTGAAGATGCGCGTATCTTTCATTACAAGTTCCTGAAAAGCGCCACGGGTACCGGAACCTTCCTCCCGCGTAACTACTGTAATGATTTTGTCTTTTAGCCCCAGGTCCTTCCAGTTTCTTATCCGGCCAGCAAATATCTGTTTTACCTGTTCTGAAGTAAGATCACTTATGCTGTTAGAGGGATGTAAGATAACAGCCAGCCCGTCGTAAGCCACTATTATTTCAGTTAAGCCTATTTCTTCGGGTTTTAGTTCCCTGGAGCATGTACCTACATCTGCCACTCCGGATTCTGCTGCCTGTACGCCGGCACTTGAACCTCCGCCCTGGACATTGATTATGGCATCAGGATGTTTTTCCATATAGACTTCTGCCCATTTATCAGCAAAAGGCTCGATGCTGGTTGAGCCAGCAATGATTACCGCATTATCGGATGCAATCCTGTCACAACCGACTGTAAAGAGGGCTAATAAAAATATGACAATAATTAAACGGCGCACACAAAAATTATAACAAAACTATATATATCATAACAAGCTAAAGAGATTACTTATTTGAAATAAAGCATGGGATGTTTGTTAGCAATTACCGGTTTGCATTTCGTTTAATTTGACATTACAGACTTTTAAGCATACACTGAAAGCCTCTCATTTGTTTAATGATATTTTATTTAAGAGCAGATCCAACATTTATACTGCTTCTCTCCTAAAAAAATATT
>CAZGTW010000054.1:0-9307 GCA_964528815.1 uncultured Actinomycetota bacterium
GAGGTTTTTAATTTTAAATGCCAAAAAGCAGTTTCTGCCAAAACACGGGGTATATATAAATTAAAGATTTAAAATTATATAATCTATTATTAAAACAGGGATATATTCATTAAAGGTTATTTCAGGTCGGCCATTTATTGGATTTCAGGATGTAAATTTACAGGATGTAATTGTAATAATATTTTTTATAATAATATATATATAATCAATTATATATTAGTAATAATTTAATTAATAAATATATTGGTTAAAATATTTAAAATTAATTTAATAAAAGTAACTGTTTTTTTGCTTCTGGCACTGTCGCTGTGCATTGAATTCCAGTTTTTAAAGCCATCCGGACTCGAGGCTCTCACTTTAAATGAGTTAAGCAGCCAGATTGCTGCTTTAAGCGATGAAGAAGAGGCGCTCATAGAAGAGATCCTGGCAGTTGAATCCCTCATTGAGACCAAAAAAAATGAAATAATCAAGTTAAACCAAACCATTTCAGGACTTGAACAGGAACTTGATGAACTTGTAAAACAGCGCCTTGACCTTGAAAAAAGCATGGATATAAAAAAAGCCCAGCTGTCTCAAAGAGCTGTTTACTCTTATAAATACGGGAAAAATAATGTTATTAAGCTCCTTACGGGTGCAAGGGACATAAATGAATTCATAACAACTATTTACCTGTTTAGAAACATCATGCGCAGGGATGCTCAGATGATTGAGGCGCTCAGGCTGGATAAAGAAAGTTATGACAGGATAATGCGCAAGTCTGAAGAAAAGAAAAAAGAAATGCAATCCGTAAAAAAAGAAAGGCAAAAAGAGCAGGCCGCGCTTGAGGAAAATCTTGATAAAGACGAATATTTACTTGACAAGGTCAAGAAAGAAAAAGCAAATGTTGTCCAGACCCTCGCTGCAATAAAAGAAAGGATTGCAAGAATACAGCCTGCGGGCATTACGCTGTCTGGAGAAGTAACAATGGTCGCTACTGCTTATTATGCAGGGGGCGGGGGTTTAAACGGTAACGGTATAACAGCTACCGGGCTGAGGGCAAGAAAAGGGGTAGTTGCTGTAGATCCCAGGATAATAAGATTGGGCACTAGGGTTTTTATTGAAGGATATGGCGAAGCTATCGCTGCAGATACCGGAGGATGGATAAAAGGTAACCGTATAGATCTCTGTTTTGATTCTTTAGAAGAATGTTACAGGTATGGAAGGCGAAAAATTTATGTCTATCTTGTGGAATAGGCCCTACACAAGCCTGAAAAGTTTTGAAAGATTTTTAAAATCTTCAAAATACCTTGATTCGCTTATCTCGCCAGTAAAAACATCTGCAGGGCTGTAAAAAGGTACAAGCTTAAATGAAGGATTTTCAAAAAGTTTCATATGCAGTTTTGCCATATCCTGGTACTGCCTGGTCGCGGAAAAGAAGTTTCCCAGTATTATATTCGAGACATCAAGCCCCAGTGAAACAATAATATGGGGGGTTATTATTGAAATTTCTTCAGTAAAATAATTAATGCAATTAGATATATGCTTTTCTGTTGGCAATCCCTTTACATCGCTTTCAATACCTTCTGCTGCCCTTTTTATACATGGTGCACATTTTACAAGATAGGTCAGGTAAGTATCAGATTCGAGTGAAAGTCCTGCGTCCTTTAACATGCTGCGCATCAGGCTGCCCTCCCTGTTTCCGCTGAAAGGTGCGCCTTCCTCCTGGGGGCCGCATTCCCCGGGAAAATATCCTGTTATTATAAGTTTTGAATTCGGGGCGCCTGTCCCCGGAACGGGACGTTTCCTGATTTTAACAAGGTCAAGGCATTTCTTGCAGATAGATACTTCTTCGCTTAGTTTATTTAAACTTTTTTTTGAACTGATAGGCATTAAAACAAGTATACAATATATAGGATTTGTAGTAAACGTATTTTAAGTCAAATAATCAAACTGTTTTTACAAATTGCGGGTCATGGCCACCTGTAATGGCCGGTTATCTTTGAAGATGTAAGTATTTCAGATTCTACCGTGTATCCCGGTTCAATAAAGTTATAGATTATTTTAGGTATCCCCTTCCTTGTCGTAAAATCAGAAATAATCCCTGCATTATCAGTGTGGCCATCCCTGTCCATATCAAAAAAAACAATATCTCCGGGCAGCCATTTTATCAACTCCTGCTCATTTGCATAACTGAAAGTCAGAGTTTGTGGACTTGCATTCCTTTTAAAGAATACTTCAAGGTTTTGTATCCTCCTGTAATCAATATCGGGATCCGGCCTGTTCTGGCCCCAGAGCGCCCGCAGGGGATATTCTGAAAAATTGCTGCTTATGTCGTCAAATACAAGCTGCCTGATATCAAAGCCTGCCTGTTTAAAGGCTCTTGCGATTACATCAGTGCAAATTGCCAGTCCCGGCGGAGGGTCTCCTCCGCTGTAATAGTTGGATTCATTAAGTCCCTCACTGAAAATATTTACTGCCGGCTTCTCAAGTTGTGTTTTGGCGCCCGTCATTATGTCTTTCTGGTCATTTATGCCATCTTTGTCTTTATCGCTTTTAACATCTATATTATCCATGTCAATGACCCTGTAGCGCGGCATAAGAACAGACAAAGCGGTGGGAGGGCTGTATTGCTTCCTGAATGTAAACTGGCTGATGCTTATGACAACCGCAAGAATAATTATTAAAATCAGGATAACAATAAGAAGGTGCTTTAAATTAAATCTTCTGTTGTAAGCATCCATAATATAATTGAGCACATAATTGAATTAATTAAGAACATCCCGGCTTTACTGAGTTATTTCCGGAACGGATTTTAAAGTTCTACAGGTTTAGGCCCATAATACTGATACCCGGCAATATCTGTTTTAGACCAAGAAGCTCAAAAAGCCCTGCAATTCCAGCCAGAATTATTAACAGGGTAAAAAATGTGACGTAAATATAAATAAATACAGGCAAAACTGCCTTTTTTTGAGGTCCTTCGGGCAGCGCCCTGCCGGCTCCCGGCAAACCTTCTTCAAAACCTGCCTGCCCGGCCCCCGGTTTTTTATCCACCCTGCTGTAAATAACAAGTATGAGCCTTATCATATTTACTGCTATAAATACCCATGCAATCAACATCACCGCAATAACTGAAATATTTAATATTTTAGAAAAGGTGCCCCCTGCTTCAGCAAATATTGACCCCGGATTTTTCATATAAGGGGAAAGCAGGGATATCCTTGCGGGATATCCATAGGTCCCGGGCAGCCCTCCAAGCGCAAGCATTATGATGCTCATATTTATTGCAAGGTAAATATTCTGCCTTCCAAAACCCTTTATATTGCCAATGTGATCGCTGCCGTTAATATTTTCCAGGTAGTAAAAAACAGACATTAATGGAATGTATGCTGCTCCTGCAAGAATTACATTTGAAACAAGGTATATCATAACGGACTTTTCATCAAAGAGCCCGAGCCCGTATTGTACAAAACCTGCAATTGATAAGCCCATGATTCCAAGCATTAAAAATGAAAAAATCCTGCGTATGCTTGTGGTCCTGATTGCTCCAATGTTCCCTGCCAGTATGGATGCCGCAGACACTGCAAGAAGGACAGCGATAATGTAATTATTATGGCCTCCCAGGAAATTAAAAAGCACATCTTTTAATTTCAGGAAAATAAATAATCCTGCAGGTAAATATAAAAGCCATATGATAATTGTACCTGTGTTTTCTATCCTTCGCTGCATTTTCATATATGGACTGTGAAGCGGGACAAACCCCCCGAAAGTAAAAGCGCTGCATAAAATAAGGAAAAATCCTGTTTTTACAAGAGAGGTATTTTTAAAATCTGATTCAATCACAGCGCTGAAAGATTTTAGATCTGTTGCTCCGAATAAAAGAGAAAAGCCGAAAAACATAAGAAGCAAAGAAAATGCCGAAAGCAGGAAAAACCTTATGATATTATTTTTGACCAGGTATTCCGGTATTGATTTAGAAAGATTTCCCCTGCTGAGTAATGTCACAAGCTGGAACACACCTGCTGCAAAAAAAACAAGGCTCACAAAAATCATTATAAAATTTACCGAAGCAATGAAAAAAATAAAAGAAGTTATACAGATATCAAACATTATGATTATTTTTATGAAATTCTTTTTTGCAAAATTAAATAATGCCAAAAAGAGAAGAATGTTTATTGCAGAGAAAAGTACTATTGAATTAAGAAGTACCTGCAGTGTCCCAAAATTAAAAAGGAGGTTGTTAAATTCACCCTCAAGGTTAAAAGAGAATATATTTATAAAAAGGCCGCCTGCCAGAGAAAATGCTGTTAATATTACTGCCAGCAATTTGTATGGTTTTTTTCCGGATAGCCCGAAAAATAAAGTTATTATCCCTGAACCCAGGATAAAAAGCACAGGATAAAACGGGTAAACCCTGCCAAGCAGGTTCCTAATCATCTCCAATTCTATCTTCCCCCCACCAATCGGACCTGCTGAATATGAAAAACCTGAAGTCTTTTTTTACATCCAGCTCATAAACCCCGGTTTGCGTAGAATAATTATAAAAAACAATCAAAAACAGTAAAAGGTAAATCGAAGCAAATGCAAAAAATATGAATGTCTTGTCCCATGCAGATGAATTATAGAGAAAAAGTGAAAAACCGAAAAAATTAATTGTTGCCGAAAATATTATAAACTGGAAAGCAATAATTGATGACAGGAAACTCCTGTAAAAAGACAGCCCGAAAATTCCAAGCAGGAAAAGCGCAAAACTTGACAGTATTATGAACTGAAGGTTCAATTACCATCACCCCTTTTGTCAAGTATGCTTATAAAATAGAAAAATGCAGATGAGATCCCGCAAAGTAATAACAATATTACAGGAATATAATTAATACCCATATTGCCTGCTATTTGTGCCATGTCTGCTGTTTTAAATGTCTCAACAAGAATAAGACCCCTGTAAAAATTTCTGTTGAAGTAATAAAACAGAATCCCTGCTCCAATACATAAAAATACTGATATTAACAGATTTACTATTACCCGGAGTTTTGTCCCTTCCGGCTTCTGTTTTTTTAAGGTTTGCCCGCCTGCCTTTATAACAGGTCTGCCAAAACCGAAATATTCCTGTCCGCCGACCATAAGAAAAACAGCCAGGCAAAAGAACAGGAGTATTATTGCCGGCAGGATAAATGATATTTTGGTAAAGAAAAGATAGCTTAATATACCTGTACAAAAAAGCATAAAAAAAAGAAATGAAAGTTTTTTCTTCTGGTCCTTTACAACAAGCGAAATGAGCCCGAAAATAAAAATAAGGCTCAACATCAGGTAATTCAAAAATCCCAGAACTAATTTTCCATCCATTATTTTGTCCAAAAATCCCTTATTGAATAATCAGCTTGCTTTATAAGGTCGAGTTTTTCCAGCTTAAAAGAGCTCCTGTCCGGGTCTGCAAGCTGGTGCCTGTAAGTCATTTCTATGGCTTTTCTCTCGCATATCTCCGCACAATTGCCGCAAAAAATACAGCGGTTCAGGTCCAGGTAGAATTCCTCCATGGTCTCCCTTCCGTTTTCATCTTTTCCTCTGCGTATCTCTATGCATTTTTCCGGACAAGCTTTTACACATTCCCCGCAGCCGTTGCAGAGTACTTCCAGCGAATCCAGGTCCAGCTTCAACCTTGGAATGCCTCTGCTTCCGTCAGGTATTATTATCTTTTCCTTTGGATAAACAACGGTCCTCGGCTTACGGAAAATATTACCGAACTCTATGAAAAAATCCCTTATTACCGGCCTCATATAAAAACCGCCTGGTTATTTTTAAAATCAAATCAGATTATATATATTTCTTAATATAAAAAATACCATTGTCAGTAAAAAATTAACTGCAGATATCGGAATTATGAATCTTGAGTTTATGCTCATAAGATAATAATAGTCGTCAAGTTTTGGTGTAGCCCTGTCAATAAATAGTAATATGAAAAAAAGAATATAGAATTTTACTGCAAACATTATATTGCCATTAATAAAATAAAGCCTCTCCCACCCTGCCAGGTAAAGGAGCACTATAAGTACCATGAGGAAAAACATTATGGAATACCTGGCGACTCTGCTGACAAGCCCGCCGAAACCATTGCCCTCCTTTTCAGAATTTTCCGAATACAATATTGTGTTCCTCTTTGTAAGGCCAAGCAGTTTGAGCTGCATCAGCACAGAAGTCACAGCAGCTATAAATCCCAGCGGCTGGAAAACGATGTTCCAGTACTGGTATTGTGAACCCACTATCTCTTTGAGGTTTAAGGACCTGTTTATAAGTATTATGCTTGCTATACAGAAAAGTAATGGAATAAAGAACGTAAATACCATGAGGAACTTTTTTACAAAATTATTGTATATAAAACCATGTGAACTGCTATATGAGTTTATCATTATTAAAAATACCAGTACCAGGTAGAAAAGCACAACAGCAATGATATCAAAATCGAATTTAATAAGTATGAGTGATTGTGAAAAAGGAATCACGCTCCAGATAAACAGAGAAAAAAAGAAAAGTAAAATCTCCCAGATGCCGAGCCTGTGTTCCTTGGACATATATTTAAACAGGCTTATAAACGGATATCCAAGCCCTCCTGCCCTCGATGAGGCATAACCCCTCCTGAGCTCTGCCCTGGCAGACAGCTTGCTTACAAAATAAGAGCAGAAAAAAATATTCAGCCCGAATATCAGGTAAATGTATGTGACTTTTTTTAATATAATAAGCATTTTTTTATTTGTTAAAAGTTTACCTTAAAATTTTTATTTCCTGTTTACTTCTTTCTTATTTACCTGTCTCTCAGGACATTATCTCGCCGCTGTTTATATCAAGGCTTGCAAGTATAAGCTCTGTGTCTTCGACCCTGGTGCCGGGCAGGATTTTCTCTGCAAGATAAATGCTGTTTTTTGAAGGACTCATTACTATAAAGTTTAATATTGCATCATCTTTTATTTCCATAAATATTTTAAATACTCCATGAGGGCACTCGACACTTGAGATTATTTCTGTAAAAGGTATTCCTATGTCTGAAAGGTTTATAAGTTTTTTAATATGCTCCTCAGGAAGATCGTTTATTACCTGGTCCACAATTTTAATCGACTGGTATATTTCACGGAACCTTAACAGGACTCTTTCAAGGCAATCGCCATACTTGCCAAGAGCAATTATAAAAGACACGTCCTTATACATCATAAGGTTCCGGTTTTTCCTTATATCATACCTGATACCGCAGGCCCTCAGGTTTGGCCCGGTTACACCGCATAAAAGGGCCGTATTTTTATCTACCGGACCCGTGTTTTTCAGTTTTCGCGAAATTATGGAATTATCCAGCAATAATGTCTCTATACGGTGGATTTTTCTGTAAAGTATTGCAATTGTTTCCTGTACAGCTTTTATCTGCTCCGCATTAAGGTCCCTTTTAACTCCGCCTATCCTTATAAAGTTAGGGTTTATCCTTGAACCTGTAATGAATTCTATCAGCCTTAAAGTACGCTCCCTTTCAAGAAGGGCCAGATTGTAAACCAGTTCTGAACCCAGTATTTTTGACATTCTTATAATAAAGTATAAATGGCTTGACACCCTGTAGAGCTCACTCATCAGCATGCGTATGTATTGAACCCGTTTTGGCACTTTCAACTGCATAAGTTCCTCATATGAATTGCAAATGCATAATTCAGGAAAAATCCCTGCAGAATGGTCATAACGGCTGATATATGAAAGCACATCAGGAAGAACAGAATTATTGTGTGCCCCGTTTGATGAAACCCTGGATATCCCGGTATCTATAAATGCTTTACTGATTATGTCATCATCAGTTGAAAGATACAGGTCAAAACAATCCAGCCCGTCAAGCTGCTGGGGATATATTATTATATCGCTGTTGCTTCCTTCCAGATTTTTTCTTTCAGAAAAAAATTCCGCAGCTTCGAAAACTTTTTTCAGCACAGAAACTGAAGATTCGTATAACTGGATTAGCTGTTGCTGTCCGGAATCCTGTTCAACCGGCATAACAGCTTTTAAAAGCATGGAGAAATTATTTGTTACAGATGAAAGATCGACAAGGAGGCAATACTTATCCCTGCTTTTATATAAATTGATGGAATTAAGGATGTTTATTTCAAATTCCGGGTTCCTGTTAAGCTCTGTGCAAACATCGCCAAGGTCCGTCAGCCTGATTGTGCATAACAGTTCCTGGCCGATTTTTTTTACTTCCAGGACCTTTCCCTTAAAATAAAATTCCAGATTCTTTTCAATCCTATCAATAAATACTGCTTTGTGGGATGAATATATGCCGTTGTATAGTTCTTTTGCCAATATCTATTTTTCCATAAATAAATTAATTTAATAAAAACCAGGCATAATTTAATGCCTTATTAATAAATACATTTTCAGTATCCTGCTTCCAGTAATCTTAAAACCGCAAAAATAAAAGCTTCAGGCCTCGGCGGACAACCCGGCACATACATGTCAATATTTATGATTTTTCCCAGCCGCCGGGTAAAATCATAATTTTTATCCATGAGGCTTTTGTCTGCAATACATTTGCCTGCAGCTATTACCCATTTTGGTTTTCTCATCATTTCATAGATTTCAAGAAGGCGTTTTTCCCCTTCTTCATTATAAAAACCCTGTATTACAAGAACATCCGCATCCTCAGGAACACATACAAAATTTATCCCGAACCTTGAAATATCGTATGTCGGACCGGTTGTTGCAAATATTTCCTGTTTACAGCAGCCAAAACCTGCGACCAGGAGGTTAAGGTTATTTTTTACAAGTGATCTCATAACTTAAAAATATCTATCTTTCAAGTAATTTTGATTTCAGTACATAGACTGTTATTACAAGGATTAAAAATATTATTGCAAATATCATATAAAAGCTGCCATCCATTCGAAACTGCGTTGCAAATAAAAAAGAAAGAAGCATCAGCAGTATAAATAATATTGCCAATATGAATATAAGGCCTGTAACAAACAGGTTCTTTTTAATATAAATATCCTTTGCCAAAACCATCATCGGACCCTGGTGTTGCTGCCCCTGAATTGTGCCCTGTTTTTCCTGGCTGCTGCCATGGCCGGATTTTCCTGCCCTGTAAATAAATATCCTTGAAATAAAAAACAATGCCAGGAAAATAACTGCAAAAAACGCAGTAAAAACAGCTATTGTATAGATGTTGCTGACAAAAATATTTATTTCTTCCCCGGGCATATTAATCTTTCATTATTTGCATTAATCCTAAAAAATATTTAAGGCTTTTATTTGAATAAAAACTTTATCACAATTGGCATGCTACTTCAATTAAAATACATTTACTTAAGTT
>CAZGTW010000055.1:0-9194 GCA_964528815.1 uncultured Actinomycetota bacterium
ATAATATCAGGAAATTATCCACGGAAAACCTTGATTATGAAAGTAATGACGAGGATCTGACGCTATATACAGGAGATGACCTTTTTATAGATGTCACCAGCCCCCAAATCCAGGCAGCAGCAAAAAAAGCTGCCGGTGAAGAAACAGATCCGGTTAATAAAGCAAAAAAAATTTACAGTTATGTGGCTTCAAAGCTTTATTATGACTGGGCGAGGGCAAATGACAGAAACTATAAATTCATGGATGCATCAGAGATCCTTAAGGTGGGTAAAGGGGTGTGTGCCGATTATGCTATTTTATATACTGCCCTGCTGCGGGCAAATGGGATACCGGCAAGAGTAGCGGGCGGAATTCCTGTCACTCTTATACTGGGGGAGAAAAACAAGACCCTTGATATCGGCCATGCGTGGGTCGAGGTCAAACTTCCAGGTTATGGCTGGCTCCCAATAGATATTACCCAGGAAGAAGGGTTCATGAAGACGGATTATTATTTAAATCTTGCAACTGAAAAAGGCACAAGCTTTTTGTATGAGAGCCAGACAATGGACTGGACAAGCTATTATTATGACGGATTCAAATATAAATGGGACGGAAGCAAGACCCCTGACGTTGACCAGAAACTCTATTACAGCATAGTAAATCTTGATCTTACGGACCTTGAAGTGTATAACTGATAAATAAAATGGAAGTAATACCGGCAAGAATCTTTAATTTTTTATATGTTTATCTGGACATTGCATGGCTGCTTGCCCTGCTTGTAATTTTTATAATAAAAAAACGATATATTGCAATAATTGCCGGCCTCATCGGCAGCCTAATATATTTCATCGTTGATTACGGGATATTTTATCTGGCACTTGGCACAAGGTCAGTTGCAGGAGCAGAACCGGCAAGTCTTCTTCTCTGGTTAAGCATCAGTTACGGGTTTACCAATTTTGCCTGGATATGGCTCTGGCTTGACAGGGACGGATATGCCCTTGAATGGTCACTCCTTATCATAACAGGGTGGTTCACTACTGCGCTTTTGAGCCAGAACTTCGGCAGTTCTTTTGCAACTATTTCTATACAGAGGGGTACATCGAGCTACCATGGTGTTATGGCTGCAATCATGCTTGCAGGATATGCAATACTTATATTGAAAAATATCAGGGCCGGCAGCCAAAACAATCAAACTAATGCCAAAAGAATAAATATCCTCTGGATACTGGCCATAGGCATTCTTGTGCAGTTTTCATGGGAAGCAGTGCTTCTCATAACGGGAATAAGGCCTACCGGGATCATGCCTCTTATAGTGGATTCTATTCTTGAGACAAACCTTGGCCTGCCATATCTTTACCTTATACATAATGCTATTTCGGGAAAATACAGGGAAAATTTTTCAAAGCTATAATAGGAAATGTCTATAAACCTGAGACTTATTGCTATTCTGAAAAATAGCAAATCTTATGTCTTTAAACCACTTTATAATAAATTGGCCTGTATCGGGGTTCAGGAATCTTTTTTCCTGCTTCTCTGGCTGCCTCTATCCATAGTTTCTTTGCAGTTTGAACTTCTTTCAGTGCTATATCTGCTGTTTCTCCGCATGCAGAACAAAATTGTAAATCAGGAATATCAGCGACATAGCACTTGTCCTCATCACTATAAAAAATATTTATGTGATAATCTTTCACTTTAATCACCCAAATCTAAATTATATTTTTCCACCAGATATAAGAATTGCTTTATTTGATAAGGCTTTGCCTCACCTTTAAAATTTTGGATGTTAATCATTTCTTTAATCTCATCGTTGAAAAAAACAAAGTGGCTGCCTTTAGTTCTTAAAAGTACGAAACCAAATGATTCAACAACAGAAATGAAATCTCCAAATTTTACATTATTAGGATTATTTATTATTTTACGTAATAATCTTCTTTTATTCAATTTGTTGAAATCAATTGATAGTTTATTTAAACTGAGAGATTATAACATTATTTATTTTAAAATAAAAAACCTGGAAGTATCACTTTTTAACACCGGAGTCGTAAATTTAGTAGCTTATAAATATTTTCCATATCTTTACCTTATACATAATGCTATTTCGGGAAAATACAGGGAAAATTTTTCAAAATCTCTTCAGGCTCCGCTGCCAAAATAGAAAATATTAATATATTTCACATATATAACCGATATAATATAATATTATTATATTATAGATTCCATGGAGCAAAATAAATGAAAAGCAAAAAAAGCAAAATTGCATTTATTCTGATTTCCCTCCTGACACTTGTATTGTTTTTCGGGGTTGCAGCAATCTGCAACCAGTGCGGTATTGCCCCTGCAACAACTGACACAACAGGTGCCGAAGGGACGACTGAAACGACAGATAAGGAAAAACCCACTTCAACTACTGATGATGAAGGGAAAGATGAAGAGAGCACAGAGCCAACATCCGAAACTGATAAAAAACCGACAATCAAGCTGAGTATTTATGAAGGCCCGACATACGCGCCTGACAGCAAAGTCTGCTTCTACAGGATAAAAGCAGAAGTTACCGGAGAACCTGCGCCGACTGTTAAGTTTTCAAAAGATGACAGCCTGGGTTCGCTCGGTAAAAACAAGTGCCAGGTAAATATAAACAACCCTTCTGACAAATACACACTTACAGCCACAGCCAAAAATTCTGCAGGGGAAGTTTCTGACAGCATGGAGCTTAAATGGGGCTGCGAGATACCCAACAAGGATCCTGAAATAACAAAATTTGAAACCACTATTGCTGAAGAAAAATTTTATATTAACAGCGCATGCTCGCTTGCAGCAGATGCAACTGACCCGGATGGTGATACCCTGACTTATAAATGGGAAGTATCCGGGGGCACATTGGCAGATGCTGCTGCAAAAAACACCACATGGACCATGCCCGCAACTGCCGGGGACTATACAATTAAGCTTGTAGTGTCTGACGGAAGAGGCGGCGACGCAAGTGATACTGTGACAAGACAAGTAGTCGCAGTTGTGTATAATTTTGTTGACGGAGCACCGGGTGCCACCTGGAGGACCAATTCAGGTGTTATACCATTTGGCGGGCCAAATACTGATGACAGGGGATTTGCAATGATATTGCCCAGTGTAACCCTGGAAGATGGAGCAAGCTATTCAAATGTTCTTGAGACACATCCGAAATGGATAGACGCCGGCTGGATTGAGGGAGCGTTTCCAAACAGCACAAGCCAGGTAAAAATCCCTGCAGGGGCAAAATTCAAGGCAAAAGCCGGCTTTATAAATGGAGCAGCAGCATCAAACGGTGCATATTTCAGGCTGTATTTTTATGATGGTGCAAGCTGGTACCGTTTCCCGGATTCAACAGGTATTTTATGCGCGTATAACGGGGCACTCGATGACCTGACATTTGATCTTAGTTCAATTGCAGGTAAAAGCGGCACGATTTATCTTGGAGTTTCTACAGCAGGAAGCTCCGCCCAGGATTGGGCAGTATGGGTAAACCCTGTAATTACCAAATAAAAAAGCTTACTGAAGGCATATAATAATAAAACGGTTGGATAATTGATTTTATCCAACCGTTTTACATATATTGATGCAGCTGCTATCGATATGCTGTAAAAAGTTCTAAAAATGAAACAGCTTTCCGGACAGGTCAGTTACAAGAACAGCAGTCTCTATTGCAACAACGCTTATAAGCTTGATAAGAATGTTCATTGATGGCCCTGCTGTATCTTTTAAAGGGTCGCCTACAGTGTCGCCGATTACAGAAGCGGCATGCTCAGGAGTGTTGCTTTTGCCTTCTTCCTCAATCTTTTTCTTTGCATTATCCATTGCACCGCCGGCATTTGCCATAAAGATTGCCTGCGCAAAACCTGAAAGCAATGTACCAATTATAAGAGCGACAACTCCGCCCGGACCAAGCAATATACCTACAACTACAGGTATTACAAAAATCATTATTCCGGGAGCTATAATTCCTCTCTGTGCGGCCCTTGTAACAATTGTAATAAATGTCTTGGGATCGCCTTTGGACTTCCCTGCCATTATTTCCTTTATCTGCCTTCTTGCCTCAATTACAACCTTATCGGCGGCCCTTCCAACTGCGCCAATTAGAAGCGAGGTAAATAAAAACGGCAGCATTACGCCTGTAAACAGTCCGGCAAGTATTTTCGGGTCCTTCATGAAATCAAGAAGAACCTGAAGATTGAGAAGCTCTATCTTTGAAAAATAAGACTGGCCAAGCGCAAGCGCAGTTATTGCGGCACTTCCTATCAGAAGGCCCTTTCCAATAGCTGCAGTTGTATTTCCAACAGCATCCAGTTTGTCTGTTGTCCTTCTTACTTCAGGGGGAAGTTCCGTCATGGAGGCAATTCCTCCCGAATTATCAGCAATAGGGCCGTAAACATCAATAGTGATTGCAAATGGTGTTACGGCAAGCATCGAGACTGCAGAAAGTGAAACTCCGTAAAGCCCCATTTTAAGATCCGAAGTCCCCCCTGAGATATAGAAACTGAAAAGCATTACTCCTATTACTGTAAGAGCGGGAAGCAGTGTACTTTCCATCCCATATGCAAGGCCATTGACAACAAGGGTAGCGGGCCCTGATTTTGCACTTTCAGCAATGTTACGGGTCGGCCTGTACCTGGAATCAGTGTAAATAAGGGTAAACAACCCGATCAGGAAACCTGCAAGCACTCCTCCAAGCGATGACCAGAACAGGAAGTTGTAATTTGGCCCCAGTATGTAACGGACTGTAAAGTAAGAAAGCACCACTATTGCAAGCACAGTGATTAAAAGGCCCGCCAGGGTTGTCGCAGTAAGCTTGCTCACCGTCGCGTTTTCCCTGTAACGGCTCACAACAAGCTTGATTATAAAAATAGCAAGTATTGATGCTATTACCCCTGCAGTTGAGATAATCATAGGCAGTAAAATGCTATTGAGCATAAGCGGGGAGTTCCTGAATGCCAGAAAACCCAGGAATTCTGTAGCAATTATAGCGCCTACCCATGATTCAAGAGAGTCTGCTTTCATTCCGCCAACATCACCGACATTGTCTCCGACATTATCAGCAATTGTTGCAGGATTACGGTAATCGTCTTCTGCAAGACCCGATTCCACCTTGCCGACATAATCTGCACCCATGTCTGCAGCTTTTGTAAATATTCCTCCGCCTGTCCTCATAAAGAATGCTGCAAAGCTTGCACCGATGGTAAATGTTATGAGTATGTTTACAACACTTTCCATGGCAAGGGCAGGATCAGGAATGGAGCTGTTATAAAACCAGTACAGGATATTGAACCAGAAAGCCGTATCAAATAAAGCTACTGTCCCAAGGAGAAGTCCTGCTGCAGCAGCTGCTGTAAATGCAATGTTCATTGCTTCACCAAGGCCCTTTTTCTGGGCAGCATAAGTAACCCGGGAATTGGAAGTTGTGGATATCCACATACCTATATAGCCAATAAGCAGGCTAAATCCCATACCGGTAGCAAAAGCAGGAAGCGACGGCCATTCGAGATATCCGAATATTACCATTATCCCGAAAAGTATTTCCAGGACAACGAAGAAAATGGCCATGATTCTTGCCTGCTGGTTC
The DNA here is from genome assembly GCA_964528815.1 of uncultured Actinomycetota bacterium. Lineage (GTDB taxonomy): Bacteria > Actinomycetota > Humimicrobiia > Humimicrobiales > Humimicrobiaceae > Fen731. Next base: position 5,573 of record CAZGTW010000055.1, read on the forward strand.
AGATAAGCCCTGCTTCCAACAAATATAGCATTGGAAATCTCAACCATTTTAGAAGTGCCCCTGTCCTTTTTCCTTACCATTGCTGCAAATATGATTGCAAGCACCAGGCAGATAGCGGCACCTATAAAAGGCAGGATACGCAAAAACATCAGATTCGGCATTCCGGTCCTCCTTAAAGGTCTTTATATGTTTAATAAATATAAACTCACTATATTAAAAACGACTAAATCAAAATAAATTAAATCAATACAAAAATGCCGGATTAAATAGAATTGTGCAAAGAATTCTATTAAAAATACTGTAAATATTCAATATATTTCTATATTTATTTTATAGATAATTGCACCATTGCATTTTTTTGCGTCATTATTTTTTATTAATTTAATGCAAGTCCAGGATATTATTTAAGTCCAGCATGATTTATTAATCAAACATATTCTTTTTTAAGTTGAAAGCTATATTAAAACTGTTAAACTTTTTTGTATACCCGGATGTATTGAAATCCGGATTTTATAACCATTATGCCTGTCTTTAAGGAGCTGGATTGAGAATAAGGCGCCTTTTATTTTTATGGGAACTGCCGCAGCTTTTCCTCGGGTTTTTTATGTATGCCCTGCTCAGAAAAAAGATAACATACAGGCAAAGCTACAGGGATGCTTCAGTATTTGCTGTTAAGGGTTTTCCAGGTGGGATATCACTGTCATGGCTCATTTTTATTAATGAAAACGAGGCAGGAGATGTCCAGGTCGTAAGGCATGAATACGGGCACAGCATCCAGTCTTTTATGCTCGGATGGCTTTATCTTATTATCGTAGGGCTGCCATCAATAATAAGGGCATCAAAGTGGAACAGGTTAAAGCTTGATATAAAAGATTATTACAGGGGCTTTCCTGAAAACTGGGCAAATGCACTTGGCGGGGCTGTCTTTAATTTCATGGCAGTATTGCTGGTAATTATTACCATGCTTGGCATAACGGCAATTGTTTCATGCAAAAATCCCAACATCATGAACAGTGAAAGCCAGCCAGTTATCACTTACCAGCAAACTGATACCGGCAATTTAAATATCCTTACGCAGAACATGATGCTTATACCCTTCGGGTTTGTTGCTCCACAGTTTAAGTACAGGACAGCGCTTCTTACAGAAACTTTAAAAAGGGAAGATTTTAACATAGTCGGGCTGCAGGAGATTTTCAGTGATTCTGCCCAGGACAAAATACTTGAGGCATGGCACGGGCAGGATGAGAATTTATGGACGGGGATAAAAAATGCACAGGAAGTCTCAGCGCTGGCAGATAAAGATAATGCATATGGGATAAAAATAATAAATGCAAAGCCAAACGCCTTACCTGCAAAAATAAGCTACGGGCCATATTATGTGCTTGGGCCCGATTGCAACAGCATAAACCTTTTCAAGCAGGACAGCGGGCTAATGATTCTTTCGAGGTTTCCTGTAATTGCCGCCTCAGCATTCAGTTTTTCACAGATGAAAGGTTCTGACAGGCTTGCAAATAAAGGGGTTCTTTATGCAAGGATAAAAACAGGGCCGGGAGAAAATGACTACATCCATTTTTTTACGACCCACCTGCAGTCACATGATTATCCGGAAGCCAGGCTTTCAAACCTTAAGGAACTTTTATCATTTGTATTTAATATCATTGTTGAGGATTTAAAGCAAAATAGATCCGGCAGCAGCGGCAATTTAAAAGGGGATTTTGAGGGGATAAATCCGGTAATTATTACAGGCGATATAAATATAAGGGCATTTGTACCTGAAGGCTGGGCTCAAAAAGCGGGAATAATCAGTAATGCAGCAACTCCTGATGCAAAAAACGGGGAGGCACCGGAAAATCTGCCTTATAAATATGGCAGGCAGTTTGAATATGAAAGTTTCATGGATGAAATAAAAAGTTTTTCAAATACTTTAAATTCAACCCCGGATTTTTACCTTAATGACCTCTGGGCAACCTTTTATGCGGCAGAGCCCGGATTTACATGGATTGGAAAGGACTGGCGGGTAAATGAAAGCAATCCCTATGGAAAAGATGGAAACCAGTATGCGATTGAGGAAGGTCCCCCCGAGAGGATAGATTATATACTGTTTTTTGGGGGCGGCAGAGATATCTCGCTGGAACCGCAAAACCTTAACCTTTATCCGGCAAATGGCTCCGGTACACAAGTGTCTGACCACCTGGGAGTCAATTGCAGTTTACAACTTGTTGACAACTTGAAAAATTAAAAATACAATAAGTTGTAAACAAATTTAAACTTTTCTTTTTTTAGTAAAATTTTCCGGTTAAAAATTTGATACTTTACAACTTGTTTACAACATTGAAAATTATTAATTGCTAAAGTTGTAAACTTATTTAAAAAAACAGGCTAAATTTATATGGAAATAAAAGAACTTATACTAAAAAAAATAAGACAAAAGGGCCAGGTAAGTTCCCGGGAAGTAGTTATGGAGACCGGTTTTTCCAGAGCATATATCAACAGGTTTTTTAAAGAGCTTTGTGAAGAAGGCAGCATTTTAAGGGTCGGAAAAACAAACAGGTCAAAGTATATACCTGCAGGTGAGAAAGAAATTTCTGCTGAGATAGACTCAATTAAAAAAGTCCACAGGATACTGAAAAATGAAAAATTACAGGAAGATATAATATTTAATGATATCAGGAAAACATCAGCAATTACAAAGAATCTCAGGAAAAATGTTTTAGAAATTCTCAGCTTTGCTTTTACTGAAATGCTCAATAATGCTATAGAGCATTCCAGGTCAGAAAAAATAGAAGTCTTTTTTGAAAAAAGGCCCGGCAGTGTACTATTTATAATCAGAGACTGGGGTGTGGGAATTTTTAATAATATTATGGCCAAAAAAGGCCTCAGTAACCAGATGGAAGCAATACAGGATTTAATCAAAGGAAAACAGACCACAGCTCCAGAAACACACAGCGGACAAGGGATTTTTTTTACATCAAAAGTTTGCGATGTCCTTAATATCCAGGGTTCAGACAAAAAAATTATTTTTAATAATCTTATAGATGATGTTTTTATTACCAGCAATAAGACAATTCAGGGGACAAGAATCCTGTTTTCAATAAACTTGAATTCAAGCAGGGATATAAGAAAAACATTTAATATTTATACTGATGAAAATTACTCATTTAATAAATCAGAAGTTAATATTAAATTATATGAAGATGATTTGAATTATATTTCAAGATCTCAAGCAAGAAGAGTGCTTGCCGGACTTGACAAGTTTAAACAGGTAGTGCTGGATTTTAAAAGTGTTGATATGGTTGGCCAGGCTTTTACTGATGAAATTTTCAGGGTTTGGAAAAAGGTACATCCTGAAATAAACATAGAATATAAAAATGCCAATGAGGATATTATTTTTATGATAGAAAGAGCAAAAAAGCAGGAGATAATCCGATGAAAAGGCCTTTATCTCTTATATTTATAATACTGTATTCAGCAGGCTTTATACTTGCTGTGGCAATAACTGCCTCTTTTGCCATTGATTTTACTGATTTTTTATACGGGTTCCTGATTATAATTTCTATATTCAGCCTGCCGCCTGTAATATTGTTTTTAATTTTATTCATAAAAAACTTCATTCGTAAAATCC
>CAZGTW010000056.1:0-8918 GCA_964528815.1 uncultured Actinomycetota bacterium
ATATATAACTATAAATAATAGTATAAATTTATATTTTATTATCTATTATAAATATATCAATAACATATTTATTTTATAATTAATACAAATTGTTAAATATTAACAAGCATATACTTATAATTTCATAAAAAGAAAGGACCTTGTTTTATGAGAGTAAGGCAGGCTATCTTATTTTGCTTAATTATAATCATGATACTGACAATGTTTTTAGTTCCGGGTGTAATATATGCTGATGGCGTCGATGTTCTAAATACTGACCCGCCCTTAATTGATTTTACTGATGAAGAATTTGAAGCTTCTGTTGGTGGTGTACCAGTGACTGACCTGAACCATATTCCACAGGATGCACAGATCAGGATATCATATGCATTTGATGTCCTTGATTTAACTGACCAGGACCCGCGCCCTGCTTATCCCGAAGTATTAACAGGTGATTATTTTACAATAAACCTGCCAGACGAACTGACAAGCATTGCAAGCTTTACAGAAGTGAATTCGTTTTTATCTTTCTTAGATAATGGTAATACAGTAAATATAGCCACTCTGCATATTTCTACTACTGGAATCGCTACAATAACTTTTCTGGAGCCTATAGAAATATATTCTGAAGTCTCTGCAAGCTTTACTATTGAGGGACAATTAAATAATGGTGCAATTGGTAATGGAGATATTGTAACATTTTCTCTAGTTGCAGGAGGAACCATATATACAATTGGTTTTGAAGATGAAGAACCGCCCCCGCCTCCACCTGCTGTCTCAATTGAGAAGTCAGGTTCTTATAACCCATCGACTAATGAAATAACCTGGACAGTAACCGTTGATTCAGGAGGGCCCGCAGTAACAGTAAACAATCTCTACATTGTCGACACGCCTGGCCCATACCAGGATTATATTGCCGGCTCATCTTCAATAGGCGAACCTGTTTTTAACTCAGGCAATGGTACTTATACATTTTCAATTGCCAGCCTTACAGGGACAGCATCATTTAATTTTAAAACAAGGCCATCAAGCGGCGCTTTTGGAGCCGAAGGCTCAACAAGCACCCTTACAAACAGGGCAGATATATATGCAGGGGCCGTTTCAGGTGACCCTCTTGATACTGCAAGCGCAAGTGTAAGTGTTACAACTGACTGGATACAAAAAAGAGGTATCCTAAGGACAGATAACGGCATGGCCTATATAGACTGGACAATAACATTAAATAATAATAACCGCATAATACCAGCAGCTTCGGCAATAACTGATACATTGCCAACTTATCTTACTATTGATTCATCATCAGTAAGGCGAAATGGATCCCTGCCATCATCATTTGGTGACAATTACACAGCTGAAGGGCAGCAGTTGACTTATAATTTTTCTGCAGATGCAGCAGGACTGCAGATAATAACATTTACAACAAGTGTAGACCCCAGTTATTACAGGCAGCAATCCGTTACAGGTTTTACCAATACTGCAACGCTTACCATTGGAGCAGGCAGTTACAGTGCCACAAGCAATAGAGTCGGAGTGCCCACAAGCCTTTTAGCCAAATCAGGCCAGGGCTATAATGCTTCGACCCAGCTTATCACCTGGCGCATGCAGGTAAATTCAAACGGGCAGGCAGTCAATTCTGCAATGATTACCGAAACTATAGGAACAAACCAGTTATTTGCAGAAGATTTTGGTGTAAGATTAGATGGAAGCTCAACTTCCATAACAAGGGTTGATAATATCGGTGACCTTACAATTACGGCGCCACAATATTATTACAATGCCGGGACAAAAGAGCTTTCGATTTACCTTGGAGACCTTTCAGGAACAGATAGGCCCGTATTGCTTATCCAGACCACAGTCACAAACCCCAATCATTATGCTATAAATGGTACAACAAACTACACAAATACAGCCACACTTGAGGGAAATGGCAGCATAGAACTTTCAACTTCTACTGGCACGCAGGCGGTACAGAGCCTGGTGCTTGCAAAATCTGGTTTGGGTTATAACTACAATACCCGGGTCCTGTCCTGGCGCATAACTGTAAACCAGAATAATATGCTGATGCCAAATGCAGTGATTACAGATGTCGTTCCTGCAGGACAGGAGTATGTTGCAGGTTCATTGCAAATCGATGGTAATGCACCTTCTGCCGGTGAACTTAATATTAATGGCAATACCCTAACAATAACACTGGGTGAGATTACAAACCAGAAGATAATAACCTTTTCCACAGTTGTAACTGATCTGAGTGTTTTTCTAGCTGCAAACGGAAATATTACTTTTTTAAATAGTGCAAGTCTATCTTCCGGCATACAGGGGGCTCCGGTTGTAAATGTATTTTCGAGCCAGACTGTAAATAACCAAACACTTACCAAAGAACTGCTTACTGAGTATACAATCGATAACGGGTACATAGAATGGGAAGTTTATATAAATTCAAACCAGGCCCCGATGCAGAATGCCATACTTACAGATACTCTGCAATCCGGCCTTGATTTAAATGTAGAATCAATTGAGCTATACTACTGGAACCAGAACGCAAGCGGAAACCGTACGATAGGTACTTTGGTGCCATCTGCAAATTACAGTTTTTCATATGATTACCAGACACGAGTGTTCCTTTTTAATCTTCCTGACGGACCGCAGGGTTATTATCTTAAATTCAAGACAGATGTTGTGGCCCCGGGAATATACAGCAATACAATCTCATTTTCAGGAACTTACACAGGAAATGGCAGTGCCTCATCAGCATTTCTTGTTACAAGTGCCAATATTGATTCCAGTGCAACCGGAACCAATGGCAGCATTACATTAAACAAAGTTGACCAGGACGGAAATCCCATTGCAACAGGAGCAGTGTTTGAACTGCTTGACAGTTTGCGTAATGTAAAGAGCACACTTACAACTTCAGCAAACGGGACAATTCTTTTTGACAGGCTAAAACTAAGGACATATTATATCCGGGAAAAGACTCCTGCTGCAGGCTATGCTTTAAACACCCGGGAAATAATGGTCACTCTAACATCTGCAAATAATGAATCCAGAAACCAGATTGTAACATTTGAAAACTCGCTTCTTGAAGCAAGCATAATATTAAAAAAGACAAATACTCAGGGCACAGGGCTTGCAGGCGGGCGTTATTCTATATACAGCTTAAGCGATACGTCATTTAGTAACCCTCTTCAGACAGTGCTTAGCGAAGGAGATGGGCTTATTGTGTTTAGCGGGATGCATGCCGGAGATTATGCGATCAGGGAGGTGCAGCCTCCTCCCGGATATTATGGGACTAATGAGGTGCGTTACGCTTCACTTGTATTAAACACCCGGGATAATACTCTTGCCGACATAACAGTTGATGAGCCTTTTGTAAACCAGGCTATACCTGCAGTAAAATTCGGCTCTATTGAGCTTCTAAAAGTCAATGAAAAAAACGAGCCTTTAAAAATGGCAGGTTTTGCTCTTTATGACAGTGAAGGAAAGCTTGTCCAGACAGCAAGATCTTCTCCATCAGGGTGGGTGGTTTTTAAAAATGTTCCCTTTGGCAAATACAGGATACGGGAAGTAGCAGCTCCTGAAGGTTATTCTCTTTCAGATGTTATTGCTACAGCAGATGTTGCAAGCCAGGAAAATGCCACAGAGGCAGAACCATATAAAATAGTAAATAAGCAGCTTGTATCAACTAAGGATGCAACAATGGGCAAAAGCGGAAGGCTTGGGCTCCTTGGGCAATCAGGCAGTTTCTTGGATAATACCCTAATATTAAGCATAGGAGCACTTCTTATCCTTGCAGGTTTAATAATAGCTATTTTTAAGGCAATAAAAAGCAAGAGGACCTGATTTAAATGAGTTCCAGATATATACCGCTTCATAAAAAGAAAACAGTTTCATATCTTGTTCCAATACTTCTTATAAGTATCGGTATGCTGGTTATTGCCGGCTCTACAATCATGAATTTTTATATGAAAAGTAAACAGGATAAAATAATAAACACATATTTTTCTCAAACAAATAATGGTTTAAGAACTGATGGGAACCAGGTGGTTATACCTTCAGGCAGTGATAAAGCTGATTTGTCTGTTTCGCTTGAATCGATATCCGACATTAATACAATCGATGGAGCGTCAGTACAAAAACAGTCAATTATTGAGCCAATATGCCTCTTATCTATCCCTAAGATCGGCCTTACCATGGCAGTTGCAGAGGGAGTGGACAATGACATACTCCGTTATGCTCTTGGACATTATGAAGGTACAGCTCTGCCGGGTGAAAATGGTAACTTCAGCGTCATCGGGCACAGAAATTATGCTTTTGGCCAGTTTCTAAATCGCCTTGATGAAGTCGAAGAAGGTGACAATATCATTGTAAAGCGGGAAAATAAAGAATATGAATATATTGTCACACAAATACTGGTTGTCAACCCCGAAGACACATGGGTGCTGGATCCAACCCCGGATGCCCGGATAACACTTGTGACATGCACCCCTGTCAGGATAGCCACTCACCGCTTGATAGTAAAAGGTGTTTTAAAAACATGATATTCTGATATCGATGCTTTTTAAAAAATTTCATCAAAGCTTCCTGAAATATCCCAATAAAGCTTTTTAAAAAATCCCAAATCTATTAGAATAAGTTATTCTTATCATTAAATTTCCACTTATGCGGGATTGTTTTTTTTATAATTATCATACGGAAAGAAAAAGGGGACATCAATTGATTTATCCAAAAAGTAAAAGACCGGAATTTATAATTTCATGCCTAATAATTATAAGTATTATATTTTTGCTTGCTTCTGTTTTGCAGGGCTGCAATAAGGATACAGAAGAAACCAGCGCTGTAAGCCAGGCGACGACACAGGACAGTAATGCATCAGACACTACAGATAATCCTGCAGCAGAAACTATAGATGATACCGAAGAAGATGATTTGCAAAATGCTCAGGAAGAAACTGTAGAGGATAAAATCACAGATAATATTAATAAGTTCAGTGGCTATGAGCTTGGCAATGGCATCCTTGACAGCAGGCCTCTTGCAATAATGGTACAGAATAATCCTGTAGCAAGGCCCCATTCTGGCCTAATTTATGCAGATATGGTATTTGAGCTGGTTTCGGAAGGCGGCGTTACAAGGTTTATTGCTGTTTATTCATCAAATGATGCAGACATAATAGGCCCGGTAAGAAGCGGAAGGATTTATTTTGCAGAAATAGCAAGAAGCCTTGACCCGATTTATACATTCTGGGGCACATATCCGCAGGCGTATGAAGCAATAAAAAATATGGACCTTGATGCCTTTGATGCAAACAGTACAGCTTATATAAATTACACCACAGCAGGCTGGCGCGATCCAAGCAGAAATGAAGCGCTTGAACATACTGCATTTATTGATACTTATGGTATAAAAGAAGATGCAGAAAAATATGGCTATGACCTTAAGGGGGGCCAGTCCCCACTTGCTTTCAAGATAGATGCCCCTGAGAACCAGAGGGGCAGTATTTCAGAAATAACTGTCAATTTCTCGACAGAGGCTTATCTTGCAGGATTTGTATATGAAAAGCAAACAAATAAATATTTAAAAACGCTTGCGGGCCAGCCGCATTCTGATTTTGAAACTAAAAAGCAGATAACTTTAAGCAATGTAATTGTTCTTCTTACCGATATTAACGGGCCGATAGACAGTGCGGGGCACATGGATGTAAGAACCACGGGCACTTCAGCCCAGGGCGAGGCGTATTATTTCATGGATGGCAATGTAGTTGAAGGTACGTGGGCAAGGGAAACAATACAGGATCCTTTTGAGTTTATGGACACAGAAGGAAAACAGGTTCTTTTTAACAGAGGCTCAACATGGGTATGTATTATCCAGAGCATAGAAAGATTATCTTACTAAATCCTTAAATTTAAAATGCGCAGGATACTTTTAATTGCATGTTTTTTAAACCTGATACTGTATTACTGCGCATTTGCCTTTTTTGATAATATACTTAATGGCCTTGCAAAGTTTTCATTGCCTCAGGGATTTTTAAGTTTTTTACAGTTTTTTATAACTGTTGCGCTGGGATTTTTTATCGGCTTTTTAATAATACTCGCAATGAAGCTCAAAACTTCCAGGAATTTTTTTGACCTGAAAGTAATGCTTATTGCCGGCACTTTACCTGCCCTGGCACTGCTTCTATATGAAACAGGGCTGGTTAATTTAATTGTGGCAAAGGTTTTTAATTCAAGTAAAAATGCCAGTGAAGCGGCTTTTTATTTTTTTTCAATGACTAAAATATGGACGCTCTGGCTGGGAGTATCAATTGGAGCATCTGTAAGAATAAAGTTTGGCGATAAAAAGAAATACAGGCATGAAGCTTCCGATTAGAAATAGCCATTGTTTATATCACTGAAAATACTATACTTTTAATTTGTAAATAATGCAGAACCATCACTGTCAGATGAGCTGGCGTCAGTTACTGTGGTTTTTTGCCCTGTTGCAATTTCATAAAGGGTCATTACCCCTGTTCCGTTTATATTCTGTTCATAGACTATATACCTGTCATCAGGAGTAAAAGCCGGGTGCCCGTCCCATTCTATATTGTCTGTAATCCTGGTTTCAGCACCAGTTGCCAGGTCCATAAAATAGACTTCACTGTTATCATCAAAGTATTTTGTGTAAGTTATATACCGGCAATTTGTTGAAAGGTCTGCTGCCCTTCGCCGCTGTCCGTCACCAAACAGAGGTATAGTGCCTGAACCGTCATATCCCATAATATAAATGCTTTCACGGCCCGTTTCCCCTGATTCAAATAATACACGGTTTTCATTCGGGTGGCCGTTAGGGTGCCAGTCATGGGACCCGGGATTAAAGGTAAGCCTTACCTGACTGCTTCCATCGGAACCTGTCCTGAAAATCTCCCAATCGCCATCAATAAAGCCTTCAAAGAAAATATACCTGCCGTCAAAGGACCATGAAGGGTAACCGCTTCTGAAGTCATTATTTGTAATTTGCATCTTATTGCTGCCGTCGCTTCCCATTATTACTATCTGCCATGTACCGTTTACATCAGCGGTATAAGCAATTTTTTGGCCATCCGGCGAAACCTCCGGATAAAGGTCGTTTCCGGGATTATCTGTCAATCTCTGAAGCCCTGTTCCATCAATATTTATGCTGTATATATCTTCATTTCCATTCCTGTTTGACTGGTAAACAATTTTCCGGACCTTATAATTCTTTTGAGTTGTCGTTTTGGCATCACTGGAAGTTGAATCTGCGGCTGCGCCGGTTTCATCCTGTGTTTGATGTGTTTTATCATCCGTGGTTTCTGCAGCACTGCTACTCAGGGAATCATTGCCCTGACCTGAATTACCCTGTGAAGCAATGTCTGTATCGCTACTATCATCTGAAACTTCATTATTGCTGTTTTTACTAAAAACTTCTTCCGGCTTTTGAGGATTGCTGCCGGAATCAGGCAGCAAACTGTTAAGTTCTTCAGTGTATAAGCCTGCAGCTTCATTAATTTTGCCATCAAATCTTGTATCCGGACCCCGGCCTTCTGCAATTTTAAAGCCGATGCCCGAGACAGTCTCCGGTTTATCTGATGCTGTTGCGGAGTTGCCTGCAAAAGCGACAATAAATAAAATAAGGATTATAAGAAAAAACGAAAGAAATGTAATTAAGATTACCTTCATAAAAATAAAGAAATTGTAACTGACATTGATTCATTATAACACAGGTGACTGATTTAATTTAAGTATGATTTGTTAGCTTTAATGATTAAAAAGACAAAAATCAAGTTTTTAGGTATTATGTTATTTGTCTTGATTATCTGTATTGTTAAAAATTTTATTTTATTGAAAATCTCAGTTAAAAAATTTAATGCAAGGATAGGCTATGACTAAAAAAGAAAGGGCTCTTTTATCAATCAGACTAAAAAATGACGGCATTTTTTCATCAGCTTACCGTGGACTGCCAAATCTTTCCATAAAGTTAAACAGGTATTTTGGTTTTAATGAACCTGAAAATCTCATAAAGAATTATAAAAACCTTATAGCGGCGCTGGGTGCAGATTTTTATGCATCCGGTTCAAAGATATGTAAATTTACCACATATACCCCCAGGTATAATGGTCCAGAGCCTGTAAAACCATATATTAAGGACCATTCAAATTATTACCAGATAGGCGCTCATGCAGTTTATGGGGAAGGCGGCAAAGGAAATGAGAACATAGCATACGACATAGTTGCTGACCCGCCGCTGCAAAATATCTCATCGCCCTCAGAGCTTAAAGATGATTTTTTAATCAAAAACCTCAAGTATTTTGATTTTAGCCATTTTGAAAATAAATATGGAGATGAAAGTTTAAATTACAATAAGATTATTAACAGTGAAGATGAATTTATATGTATTGGTAACCTGTCTCACCTTTTTATGATTTGCTGGGCGCTCAGGGGTTATGAGCAATTTCTGATGGACCTTGCATTCAATAGACCGTTAGCTGAAAAACTGATCAGTTTAGTTTGTGAGTTTACACTTGAATATGTAAGAAGGGAGCTTGCATCTTTTGGGAATATTGCAGAATACTTCGGCACAGCTGACGATGTAGCAGGACAGGATGGCATGCTTTTTTCTCCGGAACTTTTTAAAAAATATTTTCTAGGCTCATACATTAAGTTAATAGATCTTGTAAAAAAACATGATGTAATTTTTGGCTGGCACTGCTGCGGGAGCGTGCATAAGGTTCTCCCAATGATGATAGATGCAGGCATAGATGTCTTTGATGTTGTTCAAACCTCTGCAAAAGATATGGAAATAAAAAATGTGTATAAGCTTTATGGAAAGCATGTCAGCATGCTTGGCGGCATTGATGTACAGAAACTGCTTGTCTTTGGCAAACCTGCAGAAATCAGAAACGAAGTAAGGACAATAAAGGGACTTTGGGCATCCGGTAAAGGAATAATTGT
>CAZGTW010000057.1:0-8654 GCA_964528815.1 uncultured Actinomycetota bacterium
ATCTTATTTTTTCCACAATAATCATTGATTTTAATTTATTTTTGTTTAATATTTTATGATACTTATTTTTAAAAGCCGGGGATAACCATTACGGATGTCCGGCGGGCAGCTGCCGGGCTCAGGACGGAGGTATTATGTGCGGTATAGTTGCATATATTGGCAACAGGCAATGCAGGAACATACTGCTAAACGGCCTTAAAAGGCTTGAATACAGAGGATATGATTCAGCGGGTATTGGCATACTCATTCAAAGTGGAAACAGCCAATATGGGGGAAACAGCAAAAACGGAAATGCTGTAATAGAAATTGTCAAAGAGTCAGGTAAAATCAGCGAACTTGAGGCAAAACTTGACGGAAATGAATTCGATGGGACAACAGGCATAGGTCACACAAGATGGGCTACACATGGGGTGCCGAACCAGGTTAATTCCCACCCCCATACGGATTGCAGCGGCACAATAGCGGTTGTCCACAATGGCATAATAGAAAATTTTGCTCAACTTAAGGAAGAGCTGGCTTCAAAGGGCCATACTTTTGTTTCTGACACTGACACAGAGGTTCTTCCACACCTTCTGGAAGATTATATTAACAATGAGACAAGCGGGGACCTTCTTATTGCAATGCAAAAGTTACTGCGAAAAATAAGAGGTTCCGGTGCAATAGTTGCCATGTCGTCGGCCCATCCTGATGAATTGATTGCTGGCAGGATTGCAAGCCCCCTTATTGTGGGGGTGTCAAAAGACGGCAACTTTTTTGCGTCCGATATGCCTGCGGTACTTGAACATACACATAATTTTATAGTTATAAATGATTTTGAGACGGTAAGGATAACAAAAGAAAATGTTGAGATCTATGATATAGATGGAAAAACTCTTAAACGCGATCCTTTCAGGGTCAACTGGAGCCTTGAGAGTGCCGAGAAATCCGGATATGAAGATTTCATGCTGAAAGAAATGTTTGAACAACCTTATGGAATAAGGGAAACAATGCGTGGCAGGCTTTCCAGCGGAGAACTCAAGTTTGATGAAATCGGCCTTTCTGACAATGAGATAAAAGAACTGAAAAAAATACAGATAATTGCCTGCGGCACATCTTATCATGCAGCGCTGACAGGAAAACTCATAATAGAAAAATGGGCAAGGATACCTGTGGAAGTAGATATCGGTTCAGAGTACAGGTACAGGGATCCTATAATAGATGAAAATGTGCTTTTTATTGCCATAACTCAATCAGGTGAGACAATTGATACGCTGGCTGCTATCAAAGAAGCGCGCCGGAAAGGGGCCAAAGTGCTTGCTATCACCAATATAGTTGGAAGTACGGCCTCAAGGGAATCTGATTCTGTAGTGTATACACATGCGGGTCCGGAAATCGGTGTCTGCGCCACAAAAACTTTTACTGCACAGCTCACAGTCATGTATCTCATAGGTCTCTTCCTTGCAAAAGCCAGGGGCGGGATGGATATTGAACGATTCAACAGGATATTAAATGAGCTTGATATGATACCAAACAAGGTCCAGCAGATATTAAACAATGCACCAAAGATAAAAAAAATAGCGGACGAGACCTACAGGCATTCCTGCTTTTTGTTTTTAGGCAGGATATACGGATTTCCCATGGCTCTGGAAGGAGCGCTTAAACTTAAGGAGATCTCATATATCCACGCAGAAGGCTATGCAGCAGGGGAAATGAAGCACGGTCCGATTGCCTTAACAGATACAAAAACTGTTGTCGTTGGAGTTATTCCAGGGGACTATGTCTATGAAAAAATGCTTTCAAACCTTCAGGAAGTAAAGGCCAGGCACGCAAGGATATTTGCACTTGTAACAGAAGGTGACAAGAGCACAGGCAGCACGGCCGACTACATTTTTGAGCTTCCAAAAACAATTGAAGAGTTATATGGTATTCTTGCAATCGTACCCCTGCAGCTTTACGCTTATTATATTGCCAAAAACCACGGCCGTAATGTGGACCAGCCCAGAAACCTTGCAAAAAGCGTAACAGTTGAATAAAAGAGCAGGTTTCAATATGAAAGCCATAAATAAAAAACCCCGTGAAAATAACAGCAATAAAAAAGAAACTCCAATAAATAAATGGCCTGCTGCAGCCAATATATCGGGTATTGGCGTAGATATAATAGAAGTTTCCCGCATAAAAAAAGCAATAAAAAAATACCCCTGTTTTTTAAAGCGGATTTATTCCGGGAGTGAAATAAGCTACTGCACAAGTAAAGATAACCCTTCGGTACGCTATACATGCCTTGCACAAAGGTTTGCAGCAAAAGAAGCAGTAGCCAAATCGATGGGAAAAGGTTTCGGCAGGTATTTTTCCTTTAATGAGATATCAGTGGAAAATGGCCCTGACGGCGGCCCGATTGTAGTGCTTTCCGGAAGGGCAAAAGCATTCTGTAAAGACCGCCTTATAAATTCTTTTTTTATTTCTCTTTCAGCAACTCAAGGTAATGCCGTAGCATTTGTAATTGCATTTTCATAATGCATTTCCACAATATCAGCCTAACCCCGTTTTAAACCGCGTGTTTTCATAGGAACTACTTGTTGTTATAATAAATTGAAATATCGGGGGCATTGCACGTAAAAGTTTTCAAACTGATGCAATCAGGACAATAAGGCCCGGCAGAAGGGTTTGCCTGATAGTGATATATTATAAAATATTGTAATTTCTATAAAAGAGCAGCGCATATTATGATTAAAGAACCTTCAAGAATATTAATGGGAAGCAGAGTCTCCCTGATTGACAGGCAATGCATTGCTGATGGGATAGATTCAAAGCAATTAATGCTGAATGCGGGCAAAGCAGTTGCAGATAAAATCATCTGCGACATTAAAGAGGGCATGGTCCAGCCGGGTTCAAAAGTCCTGGTGTTATGCGGTTCCGGAAATAACGGCGGGGATGGATTTGTTACCGCCATCGAGCTTTTAGCTGCTGGAATAGACACAGAAATATTATGTATGGCTCCCGCTGAGAAATTCACTGAAGACACCGGGTTTTATTTTGACAGGCTTGAGCATTGCAAAGGGGCAAAAATAACATTCCTGGGGACCAACGAAAAAAAAGACGAAAAAATCCTTTCAGGTAAATTAGAACAGGGAAGCATCATAGTGGATGCTATCTTTGGAACCGGGTTACACGGCAGTGAAATAAAGGGACAGGCAGCTTATGTCATCGCAATGGTTAACAGGGCCCGCCAGTCAGCAAAGCTATTGAATAAGGATTTTCAAGTTTATTCGGCAGACATCCCGTCAGGAGTGGATTCTGACAATGCATCCATACTGGGAGAAGCAATAATAGCAGACCGCACAATAACTTTCGGTTGCAAAAAGACAGGGATAGCATTATACCCGGGCAGGGATTATGCGGGCAATGTCACAGTAGCCGACATAGGAATACCACAAAGTTATTACGGCGCATATGAAAAATATTTTGAGGTTGATATCGAATGGGTTGCAGCAAAAATGCCTCAGCGCAATTTTGGCACATATAAGCATGCAGCCGGGAAACTTCTTGTTATTGCCGGTTCAGCAGGATTAACAGGCGCCGCAACACTTGCATGCCAGGCTGCGCTAAGGGCAGGTGCAGGCATTGTTACGCTTATATGTCCCTGGGAGCTTAACAGCATAATGGAAATCAAGCTTACAGAAGCAATGACTTATCCTGTGGAGCAGACTGACGATATCACCCTTCACATGGATGCTTTTGAAGATATATTGGAGCACAGTGAAAAATTTGATGCCCTGGCAGTCGGTCCAGGGCTCTCCAAAAACCCCAGCACAATATGTCTTGTCAGGGAAATACTCAAGAAAATCAAAAAACCCACGGTTCTTGATGCAGACGGGCTCAGGGCGCTTTACGGGCCGAAAGGTATTGGGGAAGATGACGGCCCTGATCTTTCACATGTCATAATGACTCCTCATGCCGGGGAACTTTCTGCAATACTTGGAACAGAAAGAATCAGCCAGCAGGAAAGGTTAAAATATAACCTTGAAGCAGTCAATAAATTCGGGCTGGTATCGGTATTAAAGGGCGCAGCTACCATAATTGCAGACCCTTCACAAAATATATATATAAACCCTACCGGAAGCTGGGCGCTTGCGACTGCCGGGACAGGCGACATACTGACAGGAATAATCGGGTCACTGCTTTCCCAGGGATTGCAGCTTACCGATGCAGCAGTTTGCGGCACTTTCATACATGGTTTTGCATCTGATATAATTGCGTCAAGTACGAGCAGGACCGCACAGATAGCATCAGATATACTTGAAGGTTTAAAACAGGTATTTCTAGAGATTGAAAAAATAAAATATTAAAATAGTAAAATTCAGTAAAACTGTTCTTTTACTATGCTCAAAAATAATTAAAGGGGTTTTTATGCCAGAACTTAAAGCAAGCGATATTATGACAAAAGAAGTCATTACAATAAAAAAAGATGCGTCTATCGGTGAGCTATCTGAAATTTTAGTCAAAAACAAGATAAGCGGACTTCCGGTAGTAGATGACAATGCCCGAATAATAGGCATAGTCACCGAAGCAGATATCATTGTAAAAGATACTGAACTGCATTTTCCAAGGTATTTCAAACTCCTTGACGCAATAATCTATCTTGAGAGCCTCAATAAATTCAAGGCAAACCTTCAAAAACACATTGCGACCAGGGTTGAAGATATAATGACAGTAAAAGTAAAGACAATCAAGGCTGATACTCCCGTAAGTGAAATAGCAGACCTGATGTTGAGCCTCAAAGTAAACCGGCTACCTGTTGTTGATGACAATGACAAGGTGATAGGAATAGTCACCAGGGCAGATATAGTAAAATCAATGATTACAAGGGACTGACCCAAATATTTATGCTGAAAATCAACAGGAAAAATAAAAGGTTTACAAAAATTGAAATTAATCTTTCAAGCCTTTCAAGCAATATAAGGGTACTTAAGTCACACCTTGCTTCTCCCCGGACAAGTATAATGGCTGTAGTAAAATCAAATGCATACGGCCATGGGATGGTAGAAGTGTCAAAACATGCAGTCAAAAATGGAGTGAACTGGCTCGGTGTGGCGCTGGCAGAAGATGCTATCATGTTAAGAAAAGTCGGGATAAAGGTCCCCATACTTATTCTGGGTGAACCGCCCATGGAAATAGTAAATGATGCTATAAAATATGATTTTACCATATGCATCAATTCATATGAAAAAGCAAAAGCTATTTCCAGGAAGTGTTCAAAATATGGCAAAAAGGCCAGGGTCCATATAAAAGTAGACACAGGCATGAACAGGATAGGCCTTGGCTATGGTGAAGCTGTAGAAGAGATAAGCAAGATATTTGAACTTCCGAGCCTTGATATTGAAGGGATTTTTACACATTTTTCCTGTGCCGGAGAAAAAGACGAATCTTATACAATGGCACAGTGGGAGAAGTTCCAGTCAGTGCTTGCATCACTGGCACAAAAAAACATAAGATTCAGGATAGTGCATTGTGCCAATAGTGCAGCATTTCTGCGCTACAGGCAGTTTCACTGCGATATGGTAAGGCTGGGTATTTCACTCTACGGGCTCAGCCCGTTCGGGCAGGGAAGTGAACAATGGCTGGGGCAGCAGGCAAAAGATATACTTGGGCAATTGCGGCCCATATTGAGCCTGAAATCAAAAGTATCTTTTGTAAAAAATGTGCCTTCGGGCCAGTCAGTATCTTATGGTGCGGCTTTTACTACTTCAAGGCCCAGCAGGATAGCAACTGTGCCTATTGGTTATGCAGATGGCTATACGAGGCTGTATTCAAACAAGGCAGGGGTGCTGGTAAACGGCTCAATAGCGCCAATTGCCGGAAATGTCACAATGGACCAGATAATGATTGATGTAACTGATGTGCCGGACAATATTAATATTAAAGAGGGCACAGAAGTCACCCTGATTGGCAGTGCAAATAAAAAAATCTCAGCGGATTATCTTTCATCAATTATCGGAACCATAAATTATGAGGTTTTATGCATGCTGAAAGATAAGATCCCAAGGATTTTTATTAACTGAATTCATATTTTTTAAAACAGGAGGTAATATGAAAGTCGTTGCTTTTAACGGGAGCCCGCGGAAAAAAGGCAATACATTTGCAGCAATATCACTGGTCCTTGAAGAGATATCAAAACAGGGTATTGAAACTGAAATTGTCCAGGTCGGGGGAATGAAAATCAATCCCTGCAAGGCATGCGGTAAATGCAGGCAGAAAAAAGATGGTTTTTGCTATGGGTATGAAAATGACAGTGAAGACATATTAAATGGCTGCATTAAAAAGATGATCGAAGCAGACGGGATAATAATAGGTTCGCCGGTTTATTTTGGCTCTTTAACACCTGAGACCAAGGCACTTATAGACAGAAGCGGATACAGCGCAAGAGGTGCCGGCAACACAATGCTTAGAAGGAAGGTCTGTGCCCCCATTACGGTAGTGAGGCGCCAGGGCGCAGCCGCGGTCCTTGAGCAAATAACAAGCCTTTTTGCCCTGAGTGAAGCAATAGTGCCTTATTCCACATACTGGAACATGTCAATATGCAGAGAGATAGGTGAACTTGCAAATGATGAAGAAGGCGTCAATACTTTCAGGAGGCTCGGGGAGAATATGGCATGGCTTCTTCATAAAATCAACAGTTAATTATAATATATATACTTTTGACCTGCACTTTTAGAGCACCAGGTTAAAATTAAATTTATAGTTATATAAACAATAATAAATAAAATATAGACAGGGGAAAAATAATGAAAAAATCATTAAGGGATAGAAAAAGGATTACAGCAGGGCTATCGGCAGCTATGGCTGTTTTTATTACGCTGTTTTTGGTGCTGGGACTGTCATCATGCAGCGGAGAAGACGCAACAGCGGCAGCTATCGGGACAGCAACAGCAGGATTTGCAGGGCTCTGGATATTACTTATCTTTGTCTGGGCAATTGCCTGGGGAGCCGGTATATTCTTTTTTGTGATATGGATAATATCACTTGTTGACTGTGCAAAAAGGGATGCTATGGATTTTCCGAATGCAACAGATAATACCAAGGTTCTCTGGATTCTCATAATTGTGCTTGCCGGAGGCATAGGTGCGCTTATATATTACATAGTCATTATGCGCCAGTCACCCAGGAAAAAGAATCTTCCGCCTGCACAGCAGCAATAAGGCAGGACACTAAAGAAGGTCGTCGTCTATTTCACTATCCTGGTCTTTTGAAGTAAATTCGGAAATAGTCTCGGCAATATTTTCAGGAATTATATTTTTTGATTTTAATACGTTCAGTATGTTCTTGAACCCGACTTTTTTAACTATGTAGCCGGCAATTGCGCCTACGACTGCGCCCCCGACTACATAATAAACTATTGTCTTATCAGTCTTTTTATCCCTGCTCATTTTTTAAGCCTCCGGAGAAAATAAAAAATTTTTATTACCTGTTTATTATACTATCATGTATATTATTAAATCCATACAAGTATACAAAATGCTCACTATGAAATTTGGAATTGTGCCTCAAAGCAAATATAATAATGAGGTTATTTAAAAGTAAATATATCAATGGAAAATACTGGCATATATAAAGTCAAATACAATTACATAGATATTATAACAGGCCTGTTTGTTGCTGTACTTCTTATTTCAAACATAGCTTCTACAAAAATAGTACAGATATGGAAGTTCACTTTTGACGGAGGGACAATACTTTTCCCCCTGTCATATATTTTTGGTGATATTCTTACAGAAGTCTACGGTTTCAGGACAGGCAGGCGGGTCATCTGGATAGGATTTTTTTCTGCACTTCTGATGTCTGTTACATTCGGGCTGGTTGGCCTGATAAAGCCTGCGCCAGGCTGGGAGTACCAGCAGGCCTGGATGCAGATACTTGGACAGACCCCGCGTATTGTAGCGGCATCTCTTATTGCATATTTTGCAGGTGAGTTCTCAAATTCTATAGTGCTTGCAAAAATGAAGATACTTACAAAAGGAAGATTCTTATGGACAAGGACGATAGGCTCGACTCTTGCAGGAGAGGGAATTGATACCGTACTTTTTGTGCTTATTGCTTTCAGCGGACTATACAGCTGGAAAACGGTCGGCCTCATAGCAGCTTCAAATTATATTTTCAAGGTAGGAATGGAAGTAATTCTTACACCTGCAACATATGGGATAGTCAAGTTCCTGAAGAAAAGGGAGCATGTTGATTATTATGACTATGGGACAAGTTTTAACCCGTTCAGCATAAAAGAATGATATCACTTGCCGGCATCCGTACTCTTATTGGCTCCGGCCTGTTATTTAACCTTCTTCATAAGGATTGGGATATCTGTAGTGGCCGACCACAACATACTCAAGCAAAGTATCGATTTCACTTACTCTTCCAAGATCCTTTGAAATCATTATAACCAGCGGGACACCTTCATCATTTTTACGGGATGAAATAAACCCGCCCAGGTCCTGGTAGGGATTATCAGGGTCAAACTGGAAATAAACAATGTCTCCCGGCTGCCATTGTATATTATTGTTTTCGTCGCCGGGTATAAATTGTTTATCAAGTTCGAGTGCGTTGCGTTTGAAGAACTGCTCCTGGAAAAATACATCCCTGAAATCAATATATTTTATTGGTTCATCACGTTTTTTAATATCAAG
>CAZGTW010000058.1:0-8544 GCA_964528815.1 uncultured Actinomycetota bacterium
CCGGCTATCTTTCGAATGAATAACTGTCTACCTTTGCTACAATCACTGTATCGATGGCCCTATCCCGGGTTTCATCAGTTTGCCTGGCAGAGCTTCCGCTGACAACCAGGACTTTTTCTCCAACACCGACTCCCACAACATCAACAGCTACAACAAAAGAGTCAAGCATATTTCCATCAAGATCTATTGACCTTACAATCAGAAGTTTTTTCCCTGTAAGGTTTTTTTCTTTCTGGGTAGATACTATGGAACCTATTACCTGGCCTAATATCATTTGAAATACTCCTTGAAGTTATTTATCAAATTTATGGACATTTACGCTTTCAATTATTGATACTATCGTGGCATCAGAAGGAACATCATTACTGTCAAACGGCCATGTCGCCTCCATGCCGTCTTCATATCCTACAAAATCCCCGATGCCTGCATCTGTTGTATCTACAGCAACCATTGGCCTTCCGGTATTTTTGCCTGTGCTTAAGTTTACCGGCTGGAGAATCTGCAGTTTTTTCCCGATAAGGCCCTTATATTTGATTGTTGAAACAACATTGCCTATAACTTTTGCGTAATACATGGCATTATTATACTAGTATCGGGGCTCTCTTAAAAGAGAGCCCCTTATATAATCTAAAAAAACTAAGTACTGTCTTTTTATTTAATACCCGAGAGCCATTTAGCTGCTTTGAGCGTGTTTGAAAGAAGCATTGCAATAGTCATTGGACCGACCCCGCCAGGTACAGGAGTTATCATGCTGGCTTTAGGCTCAATTTTTAAAAAATCAACATCTCCAATAAGAGTGCTTCCTTTTATATCGAAATCTTCCTTTCGCCACTGCAGAAGCTCAGGGTTTGCTTTTTCTTTTGCTATTTTATTTATCCCCACATCAATCACGATTGCACCCTCTTTTACCATATCTTCTTTGATAAGATAAGGTACCCCTGTAGCAACTACCAGAATATCAGCATCTTTTGTATGCATCTTCAGGTCCCTTGTCTCTATATGGCAGATAGTCACTGTCGCCCATTCATTGAGCAGAAGTAGTGTAAGCGGCTTGCCGACAAGTTCACTGTGGCCCACCATTGTGGCATTTGCGCCCTTGATGGTAACTCCTTCCCTTTTCAGCATCTGGATGATGCCGGAAGGTGTAGCAGGCACCAGGCAGTCCTGCTGCGCAACAAGCCTTCCCATATTTACAGGATGAAAGCCATCGACATCTTTTTCCGGGCTGATGGCTTCAAGGATAAGATTCTTGTTTACCTGTGAAGGAAGAGGAAGCTGCACAAGAATGCCGTGTATGTCTTTGCGGCTGTTAAGCTTTTCAATTTCTGCCAGCACATCCTGTGTCGATACTGTGTCAGGCATCTTTATTGATTCGGAAGCAAAACCTACTTCCTCGCAGCCTTTCTGCTTATTGGCAACATATACTTTTGATGCAGGATTATCGCCCACAAGTATTACAGCAAGACCGGGTTTAATGCCCTTTGTCCTTTCAAGCTCTGATACTTCCTGTTTTATCTCATTTTTTATATCTGCTGATATTTTATTACCATTTATTAATTTGGCCATTTTATGTCCCCTTAAAAAATCTAAAAATTTTTAATTAGCAAGAACCTGTAATAATTGCGGATTCATGCATTAGAAAAGACCCACTATTTTTCCGTCATCATCTATATCGACTCTTGTGCCTGCCGGAACCTTAGGAAGGCCGGGCATAGTCCTCATCTCACCAAGCAATGGATATAGAAATCCTGCGCCTACTGAGGCCCTGACGTCCCTTATTGGCACCCTGTAGCCGGTCGGCCTGTTTTTAAGGTTAGGGTCATGGGAAAGTGAAAGATGTGTTTTTGCCATGCATATTGGAAGATCACCGAATCCCTGTTTTGTATAAAGGTCGATTTTCTTTTCTGCAAGAGGCAGATAATCCACGCCGTCTGCTCCATATATTTTTGTTGCAATAGTCTCGATTTTTTTCTTTATCGGCCAGTCAAGCGGATAAAGGAACTGGAATTTTGAAGGTTTTTCTGCAGCTTTTACAACAGCTTCTGCAAGTTCTGTGCCGCCTTCCCCGCCTTTTAACCATACCCTGCTTACAACAGCATCTTCAGCGCCGGCAGCTTTTGCTCTTTGCCTTATTGCTTCGATTTCTTCTTTTGTATCGCTGTCAAAATTGTTGACAGCAACTACAACGGGGATGCCAAACATCTTCATGTTCTCTATCATTTTTTCAAGGTTTGCGCATCCTCTAACTACTGCATCTGTATTCGGCCTTTCCATGGCAGCTTTATCAACAGGCTGGCCGGGGATGAATTCAAATCCGCCGCCATGCATCTTAAGCGCCCTGACTGTGCATACAATTACTACTGCACTTGGGGTAATGCCGCTGTAACGGCACTTGATGTTCATGAATTTCTCTGCGCCCATATCTGCACCAAAACCGCTCTCAGTTACAACATATTCGCCAAGTTTTATTGCCATCTGGTCTGAAACAATTGAGCTGTTTCCATGTGCAATATTTGCAAAAGGTCCCGCATGCACGAAACATGCGCCATGCTCAAGGGTCTGGAGAAGGTTTGGCTTGATTGCATCTTTTAACAGTACAGTCATTGCGCCTGCGACTTTAAGATCCTCAGCTGTGACAGGTTTTCCATCATAAGTAGAACCGAATACTATCTTTCCAAGCCTCTGGCGCAGGTCCTTGAGTCCTGTTGTAAGTGCAAGAATTGCCATTACTTCAGATGCTACAGTAATATCAAAACCTGTCTCTCTCGGGTGGCCATTTGCAGCTCCGCCAAGACCCACTATAATCTGCCTCAATACCCTGTCACTTACGTCGACAACCCTGTTCCAGGTAATGCTGAAAGGATCGATATTCAGGTCATTGCCTTTCATAAGGTGCGTGTCAAGGAATGCAGCAAGAAGGTTGTGCGCAAGGCCCACAGCATGTATATCACCGGTAAGGTGGAGATTGAAGTCTTCCATCGGAAGGACCTGGGAATAACCTCCGCCGGCAGCCCCACCCTTTATACCGAACACTGGCCCAAGTGACGGTTGCCTTATGCAGGTGACGGTCCTTTTGCCTATTTTATTTAACGCCTGGCTGAGCCCTATTGTTGTGACTGTTTTTCCTTCGCCAAGTGGTGTGGGAGTAATAGCTGTTACATCAATAAGTTTTCCGTTAGGTTTGTCTTTAAGACTGTCGAGGATCTCAAGCTGCACCTTTGCTTTATAATTTCCATAAAGTTCAAGGTAATCTTCTTCGATCCCTATGGATGCAGCTATTTCCCTGATTGGTTTCATTTTTGAGGCTTGTGCAATCTCGATGTCGCTTAACACGGCATACCCCTTTCGCTTCTGATAAATTTTTAAAAAAAAATATTATCATGCTTTAGGGTTGGATCGGCAACGCTAGAGCATAATAATTAGGTGAATTATATATGAATTACAAATCTGTTACAATATAAAAGCCTGCACAATTTTGGTTGTGCAGGCTATATCGTTTGGTTCAGTATGTCTTCCTGCCACGGGATTTATTTTTCATTGACGCCCAGTATAACAGCTGTTGATTCGCCACTCTCTGATATAAAAAGCGAGACATAATATTTATCATTTGAAACCTGGAGGCTGTAAGTCTTTCCTTCATCGCCAGCATCTGAAACAGTTGATGACTCTTCGTTCCATGCGGACATTTTATCCTTGTAATAGTTAAACAGCTCTTCTCCGCTGCCACTGTAAGTTCCGCTTATGCTCCAGTTCATTTTATTGTCTGTCTTCTGGGAACCTGTAAACTGAATTGTTATGTTTTCATTTACAGGGACAACTGAAGGCCAGTCCTTTGGCACTTCAGAACCGCCAAGGCTTATTTCATTGCCCTCTTCGTCAGTAATATTTACCTGGCCCTCTTCAAGGTCTATATCAACATTCTCGCCTTCTTTCTGTGCAGCATTTTCTATTGCTTTTTCAACCATTGACTCAGCGATTTTTTGTGTGCACCCTGCAAGCACAAGCATTGCCATAGCCAACAGTGCAACAGCTATAATTATTAATACCAGTTTTTTTTGAATAAATTTACTCATAATGTCTCCTTTTTACCTGTTTTTTTAACTGTTTTTATTTAATTAAAATTAAATATGGGAAAATCTTCATCTGCCGGCAATAATTATATAATATTTACTTTCCTGTATCTATCTGGTAGAAACTCATGAATGCCTCGCTGGGAATCTCGACTTTACCTATCCTTTTCATTTTCTTTTTGCCCTTTTTCTGCTTTTCGAGCACCTTCTTTTTCCTGGTAATATCTCCCCCGTAAAGCCCTGATGTAACATCTTTGCGGTATGGCGCAATCCTTTCTTTTGCAATGATCCTTTTGCCTATCGCTGCCTGAATCGCTATCTCAAAATTTTCCCTGGAAATAAGTTTGCGGAGCTTTGTCGCCATTTCCCTGCCTATACTGTAAGCCTTTTCTTTATGTACGATTGTTGAAAGCTCGTCTACCTGGCTTCCTGCAACCAGTATGTCAAGCTTTACAAGTTCCGAGGTCCTGTATCCCAGGAACTCATAATCAAGGGATGCAAAACCTGCGCTCACTGATTTTAAAAGATTAAAAAAATCAACTATTATTTCTGAAAGCGGCAGCACATATTTTATTTCTACCCTTTCAGGTGAAAGATACTGCATGTCGATAAACTCTCCCCGCTTGCTGTTGGACAGTGTCATTATATCCCCGATGTACTCCCTGGGGCTTATAATAGTTGCATTTACAAATGGCTCCTGTATCTCTTTTATCTTTTCCTCCTCCGGAAAATCTGAGGGCCTTTTTACTTCAATTACCTCATCGTTTGTCTTTACCACCATATAAGCAACATTTGGTGCCGTGGTAACAAGGCTGAGCCCATACTCCCGCTCAAGCCTTTCCTTTACTATTTCCATATGCAATAGGCCAAGAAAACCGCACCTGAAACCAAATCCCAGTGCATTGGATACTTCAGGTGCATAATCCAGCGAGGAATCATTTAGCAGAAGCTTTCCCAGCGCATCCCTAAGCTCCTCATAATGCACTCCTTCTATCGGGAACAGCCCGCAGTAAACCATAGGTTTGGGTTTTTTATAGCCCGGCAGCAGTTCTTCTGCAGGCTCCTTAAAAGTTGTAACCGTGTCCCCGACCCTGATATTACCTATTTCCTTTACACCCGTAATAATATATCCTACTTCACCTGCTCCCAGTATATCCTTTTTTATCATCTTGGGGCTAAGGACACCGACTTCTTCTACAATGGTGACTGAGTTTTCAGCCATGAATTTTATTTTCATTCCGGTTTCAATAAAGCCGTTTACAACTCTTATAAGTACGACTATCCCCCTGTATGAATCATATTGTGAATCAAAAATAAGCGCCTGCAGCGGTTTTTGCAAATCTCCTGAAGGCGGCGGCACATCAACAACTATCCGGTCAAGTATTTCTTCGACTCCCATACCTGTTTTTGCACTTACTGACAATATCCTGTTCTTTTCTATGCCCAGCACCATTGCAAGCTCTTCTGCAACTTCTTCGGGCCTTGCACTTTTAAGGTCTATCTTGTTTATTACAGGTATTATCTCCAGGTCGTTTCCCATTGCAAGATACACATTGGCAAGGGTCTGGGCCTGTATGCCCTGTGTCGCATCTACAACAAGCACGGCGCCCTCACATGCTGCCAGGCTTCGCGAAACCTCATATGAAAAATCCACGTGCCCGGGCGTATCGATAAGGTTAAAAATATAGTCATTTGAATCAAGCTTGCATTTATAATTGACTCTTACAGCATGAGCCTTTATGGTTATGCCCCTTTCCCTTTCAAGGTCCATATCGTCAAGAAACTGGTCAAACATTTCCCTTGAACTTACAGTATCTGTCATCTCAAGTATCCTGTCTGCAAGTGTAGATTTGCCATGGTCAATATGTGCAATTATTGAAAAGTTCCTTATAAGGTTTTTATCAGTCATTTAACTCTTTTCTTTCTTTGAACCGGAGAAAATCCGAAATACAAATTTAATCTCATCCATTTTAAAAAGAAATGTAAATAAAATATATATGCCTGCACCTGCAATTATTATAGACAGCAGAATTGCTATAAAGTACCAGAGATTATTATATGCATATTTCTGGAGGTATCTCCAGCCAAAATAAATAACAGTGCCCATAATGGCCGATGAGCCGATTATTTTCAAATATGATTTAAATATCCTCTTGCCGCCTAAAAAACCGACTTTTTTGCGCAATATTATAATAAGGGTGACCACATTAAATACAGCCACAAGGCTGGTGGAAAGCGCAACTCCGGATACTCCCATAAATTTAATGAATAACCAGTCAAGAAAAGCATTGGCAACTATTGAGAATGCTGCAACTTTCAAAGGTGTCATGACATTCCTGAAAGCATAATATATCCTGTTAAGTATCATCAGCAATCCGAAAAATACAAGGCCAAGGCTGTGGAAGACAAGTATTGCAGAGACTTTTTCTGTATCTGCCGCAGTAAAATTATTGTGCTCAAATAACAGTTTTATAATCGGGTAGCTTAAAACTGCGAGCCCTGTTACCGCAGGTATCATTATGTAACCTATTTCCCGGACGCCAAGTGAAAAACTTTCTTTGATACCCCTGATGTCATCTGATGCCGCCTGGCGCGAGATAAGCGGATAAAGCACCGTAATTATCGCCACCGAAAAAACACCGAGCGGCAGGTTTGTCACCCGCCAGGACAGGTCAAGAGCCGTTGTATTTCCGGGACCGAGTCCAAGCGCAAAGAATTTATCCACGCTATTGTTTAACTGCACGGCCCCCAGGCTT
Organism: uncultured Actinomycetota bacterium; assembly: GCA_964528815.1. GTDB lineage: Bacteria > Actinomycetota > Humimicrobiia > Humimicrobiales > Humimicrobiaceae > Fen731. The sequence continues at coordinate 6,827 of CAZGTW010000058.1, forward strand.
AAAAGTATCGGAAACATCAGAGAAAAAATCTCCCTGACTGCCCTGTTTTTAAAATCAATTTTAAATGAATACCTGGTTTTTGCGACATTGAGCTGGAAAAGCTGGGCTATAAGCTGTACTGCCGCACCGGCCATTGTTCCTATTGCCATGCTGATGATTCCAAGCCTGTGGCTGAAAATTATTACAATACCTATTGTAAGAATATTCATTAAAAAAGGTGAAAGAGAAGGTATCGTAAATATATTATGGGAGTTAAGCACACCAGTTGTCAGCCCCGACATACTTAACATAAACAATGAAAATGCCATTATCCTGTTCATGGTAACAAAGCCTGCAATATTTAACTGGTTGTCCGCAATATTGGAAAGAAGAAGGCCTATCTGGGGCGACAAGACAAAAAGAAGGACAGAAACTACAAAAAAGAAAATCAGCATAATATTAGTAATTGAGTTTAAAAATACTGCTCTCTCCTCATTGTCTTCTGATTTCAAATAAGTCGTATAAACTGGAATGAATGCTGCAACAATTAAAGAATCGGCAAATAATATCTTGAAAAGATTAGGTATAAAAAAAGCCCAGGTGTATGCATCAGTATCATAACTCATTCCGTAATAGCCTGCCATAACCTGGTCCCGGACAAGCCCTGATATCTTTGAAAGCAGCGTCACGATTATTACAATTACGGTAGCACTGAAAATCCTCTTCCGTGAATGTAGATATTCTTCCTGTATGTCCTGCATAACTGCTGTATTATAACATTATAATTTTGCTAATTATAATAAATATTTTTATTTTTTAAAAAAGATGGTAGAATATCTCGTCGTTTAAATAATAACTGTTTTGGAGGTTTATAATAAATGCCCAATATAAAGTCACAGGAAAAAAGAGACAGGCAGAATATTAAAAGGTCAGAAAAAAATCAGGCCCTTAAAACAAAGATAAAAACCATGAATAAAAAGTTCCAGAAATCTGTTGAAGGCAATAACATGGAAGAAGCAAAGGTCAATATGGATGAGTATTTTAAGGTCCTTGATAAAGCTGCCAAATCAAAAATCGTGCATAAGAATTTTGCTTCAAATAAGAAATCAAAAGCTGCAAAACTTATTAACAAATCTCAGGTTGCAAAATAAACCCGCCAGAGGTTCTAAGCCTTGATTCCTGTAATTTCAGTAATAAGCTTTGTAACCAGCATAGGTTCATTTATCTCAGCAGCTCTCAGGAGAATATCATACCTGTTAAGTATATCAAATACTTTTACCACTTCAGCATTACTGTATTTTTTTGAATAACGAATGTAATTTGATGCTATTCTTTCCTTGTTTTTAGCATGGCCTATGCTTTTTTCTATAAAATCCTTGAAACTGTTTATTTTACGGCCATTTGGACTGTTCCCGTTTGCTGCAGAATAACCGGCATTTTTATCTTTAATGCTGCTGCTTTTTAAATAAACAAATGAAGAAAACATCCTGTGGAGCAATGTTATTATTCCTATCATATTTTGTTTCTCAACTGCAAGTGGCTTTAAAGCCTTAAGCGCCCCCTGGCTGTCCCTGTTTCCGATGCAGTCGACAAGATCAAATATTTTCATATCATAAACACGACTGACAAGTTTATTGACCGTAACTTCATTTACTACTTTTTCTTTTTCTGATGACATATAAATAAGCAGCTTTTCATATTCTGACCTTAAGATGTTAAGATCAAAGTTTACACTTTCA
>CAZGTW010000059.1:0-8471 GCA_964528815.1 uncultured Actinomycetota bacterium
AGTAGGGGCCTATATATTTCTATCTATTTATCACGGAATTTTAGATGCTTCCTTTAAGATTTTAAAAGGCTTATAACAAATGCACGGCATTTAAAGCAGGTATTTCCTTTTTTCAGCTTCAAGCTCTGAAAGTTTATGAGTAAGTTCCTTTATACGGTTATCGATTTTTTCCTTTTTTAATATATATTCTTTTGAACTTTCCGGATTATTGAGGTTGTTTGCCAGTTCCCTGAATTTTTTATTATAATTCTCAAGCTTTTTAAGCTGCTGCCTTGTTTCCTCTGCCCTGTCTGAAAGATATAACCTTTTTATATTATAAAGCACTTCCCTGCATGCAAGGTTATAGTCAGAGTAATTTAAAGGGCTGAATTGTACCAGATTATAAAGTTTTTTTACCTGCTCTCCTTCAAGCTTATTTGACGAAATTTCAAGTGGAAAGTTTATGGGATTATTTTTTCCCTGCATCTCTGCAATTGTATCCCTTACAGTTTCATAAAGCCTTCTTGTGTCCTCATATTTGAAATATTCGGCACCTATATTGCAAAGCTTTTCAAAATCCTGCCCAAGGCCGTTAATGAGTATTTTTAAGGCCTCTATTTCAAGGTTTTTTGCCGGAGTAATGCCTGAATAAATGCTATCAGCAGCCTGGCGCTCACTTCCGGAACCTTCGTGCATCTGGCTCTGCACATTTTCCCTGTTTGCAAAATCCGGCGATATTAAATTCCCGGCCCCTGCCCCTGTGGTACCTGCCTGCCCTGCATAAGAACTTGCCGAAGACATGGTCCTGATTTTTTTTACAAGCTGCTCTATAAGCAGTGACTCGCGAAGGTTAAGTTTTTCAGATATCTTTTTTATGCATTCTTCCTGTACTATTTTTGATGAAAGCGTGGCAATAAAACTTACAAGCTCATCAGTTGCCCTGAGCTTTTCACCAAGATTTTCAATCTTATGTTTCTTCAGAATCATAGCTATTGTAAAATCAATAATATTTAAAGCTTTTTCAAGCGCTGCAACAAAAGCATCTTTTCCTCTCTTTATGACAAAATCAGCAGGGTCATAACCTTCTTCAAGCACAGCAACCTTCATGTCAATATTTCCTTCTATGTAAAGGTCGAGCCGCTCATTATAGTCTTTTAACCTGTCCATGCCTTTAAGGGAAGCAGATACCCCGGCATTGTCGCTGTCAAACACAAGAACCACATTTTTAGTGAACCTGCCAAGCACCCCTACCTGTTCAGAGGTAAGCGCTGTCCCGCAGCTTGCTACAGCATTTTTTATTCCTGACTGGTGAAGGGCCATTACATCGGTATAGCCCTCGACTATTATGGCCTGGTCCATTTCAACAATGCTGTTTTTTGCATCGTATAGCCCATATATATTCTTGCTTTTTGAATATATGCGTGTTTCAGGAGTATTTATATATTTAGCAGATTGAGTAAAATTTGCCTGCTTTTTTACTGTCCTGCTGTCCTGCGAAAGGATCCTTGCTCCAAAACCAACTGTCTTTCCCACCAGGTCCCTTATTGGAAACATTATCCTTCCCCTGAACCTGTCATATACTTCTGATGCCCCCCTTGTGCTCTGGATGGCAAGCCCCGAATCGACAAGCTCTTTCGTTTTAAATCCCCGCTTTTTTGCAAAATTTGAAAAATTATCCCAGCTGTCTATGCTGTAGCCCACTTCAAAATGTGAAATTGTTTCCCTGTTAAAACCTCTGCCTTCAAGATATTGCATTGCACCTGCTGCTGTTTTACTGTTTAAAAGCACATAAGAATAATATTTCCGGGCAAGATCATTTAATTCAACCAGGCGGCTCCTTTTTTCAGTAATCTCAGGCGCATCTGTATGGATGTACTGGAGATTATAATTGATTTTTTTGGCAATAAATTCTGCAGCTTCAATAAAATCAAGATTCTCGACCTTCATTATAAAGCTTATGACGTCTCCGCCTTCACCGCAGCCAAAGCAATGGTATAACTGCCTGCCAGGGTCTACTGAAAAAGACGGGGTCTTTTCTTTATGGAAAGGACAAAGGCCGGTATAACTTTTACCTGCCCTTTTTAGATTTACATAACCTGAAATGATGCTCTGGATGTCAGCGCGGGTCTTCAGCTCCGCGATTTCGCCTTCTCTTAAGCTTTTTGCCATAGTATATATATTATACTATAAAAAGTAATAATTTTTACTTTGCTGCCCTGCAAAACTTCAAGTGCCGTTTTTACAGGGCATCTATATAAAGATGTGAATATTTCTTAATATGCTGTATATTTTGCGATTTTTCAGGTTATTTATCCCTGAATACTTCACCGGTCTCGTCTTTGATTGCAGCCTGTGCGCCAGCAAGCCTTGCTATCGGTACCCTGTAAGGTGAGCAGCTTACATAGTTAAATGAGTTCCTGTGGCAGAATTCTACAGATGCAGGGTCCCCGCCGTGCTCGCCGCATATGCCGATTTTAAGGTCCTTGCGGGTCGCCCTTCCTTTTGCCACTGCCATTTTTATAAGCTCGCCCACTCCGACCTGGTCAAGTGTTGCAAACGGGTCCTTCTCAAGTATTCCTTTTTCTATATAATAAGGAAGGAACTTTCCTGAATCATCTCTTGAAAAAGCAAATGTAAGCTGTGTGAGGTCATTTGTGCCGAAGCTGAAGAACTCAGCCTCGCTTGCTATTTCATCAGCAGTAATGCATGCTCTTGGCACCTCTATCATTGTGCCGACTTTATAATCAAGCTTTATATTATTCTTCTGCATCAGTTCATCTGCAATTTGAACTATCTGATTTTTTAAAAGCTTAACTTCATTTAAAATACCGACAACCGGTATCATTATCTCAGGCTTTACTTCTATGCCCTTCTTTGCCAGCTCTATTGCTGCCTCGATTATTGCCCTTGCCTGCATTTCCAGGATCTCAGGATATGTGATAGGCAACCTGCAGCCCCTGTGCCCCATCATAGGGTTCATCTCATGCAGTGATTTTACAGTTGCTTTCAAATCATCAAACTCTATGCCCAGCTCTTTTGCTATTTCTGCAATATCTGCATCTTCTGAAGGAAGGAACTCATGCAGGGGCGGGTCAAGAAGCCTTATTGTTACAGGAAGGCCTGCCATAACTTTAAAAATCTCTACAAAGTCCTGCTTCTGGTATGGAAGGATAGTCATCAGTGCATCCCTTCTTGCTTTTTCATCCCGGGCTACAATCATTTTCCTTACAGCTTTTATCCTTGAAGCTTCAAAGAACATGTGCTCCGTCCTGCAAAGCCCGATTCCTTCTGCGCCAAAATTGCGTGCCACTTCTGAGTCTTTAGGTGTATCTGCATTTGTCCTTACGCCGATTTTCCTGAAGCTGTCCACCCATTCCATAAATAGCCCGAAATTTCCTGAAAGCTCGGGGTCCACTGTGGCCATCTGTCCCAGGAAGACTTCACCTGTTCCTCCGTCCAGGGTTATCCAGTCATCCCTGTTTATCCTGGTGTCTCCCACCGTAAAATAATCCTTTTTTTCAAATACTTTTAATGCTTCTGCACCTGCAACACAGCATTTGCCCATTCCCCTTGCAACAACAGCGGCATGTGATGTCATTCCGCCGCGTGCCGTAAGTATGCCCTGCGCAGTTGCCATGCCTTCAATATCCTCCGGAGAGGTCTCTGTCCTGACAAGAATTACTTTATTGCCTTTTTTTACCTCTTCAACTGCATCAACAGCGTGAAAGACTACTTTTCCTACAGCAGCACCGGGAGATGCAGGAAGCCCTTTTGCAATTGCCTTAGTTTTAGCTTTTACTTTCGGGTCAAGCTGCTTATGCAGGAACTGGTCAAGCTGTGACGGCTCCACCCTCAGTACCGCAGTCTTTTTATCAATAAGGCCCTCATTTACCATATCAACAGCAACCTGTATTGCTGAAGCTGCGGTCCTTTTTCCTGTCCTTGTCTGCAGCATAAAAAGTTTGCCTTCCTGGAAAGTAAATTCAAGGTCCTGCATGTCCTTGTAATGTTTTTCGAGGGTACTGAAAATATCCATAAGCTGGTTGTAAATAGCGGGCATCTCCTTTTTAAGATTATCTATTGTCTGCGGGGTCCTGATGCCTGCGACAACATCTTCACCCTGTGCATTTATAAGGTACTCGCCATAAGGCAGGTTCTCACCTGTGGAAGGGTTCCTTGTAAAAGCTACACCCGTACCCGAATTATTTCCCATGTTTCCGAAAACCATTGTCTGTATATTTACAGCAGTGCCCAGGCTGTGCGGAATATCATGAAGTCTCCTGTAAGAAATTGCCCTGTTATTGTTCCATGAATCAAAAACTGCATTTATTGACATTTTAAGCTGTTCTTTTGCATCCTGCGGAAAAGAAGTGCCTTTGGCATCGCTTATTATCTTTTTGTAATCATCGACTAAGGCTTTGAGGTCCTCAGCCTTAAGATCGGTATCAACTGCTGCTCCCTTTTCAGTTTTCTTTGCCTGCAGGGCATGCTCGAATTTTTCATGCTCGACACCCATAACTACATCGCCGAACATCTGGATGAAGCGCCTGTATGCGTCCCATGCAAATCTTTCATTGCCCGTCTTTTTAATAAGAGCAACTACTGTGCTGTCATTTAACCCAAGGTTTAAAACCGTATCCATCATTCCCGGCATTGAAACTGCAGCTCCCGACCTTACTGACACCAGAAGAGGATCTTTGTCATCATTAAATTTCATGCCCATCTTTTTTTCAAGTTTTGCAAGGTTTTCAAGGACCTGGTCCCATAATCCATCGGGCCATTTTTTCCCAATTTCATAAAAAAGATTGCATGTTTCAGTAGTGATTGTAAAACCAGGCGGCACAGGCAGCCCTATATTTGTCATTTCTGAAAGGTTTGCACCCTTTCCTCCAAGCAACTTTCTCATTTCTTTTGTGCCTTCACCAAAAAAATACACATATTGTTTTTCAGCCATATATTCTTCCTCCTGAATTTGTTAAGAGCCGGGCAAACTGCCGGGCAAGCATATTGACAAACTTAGTTATTATCCTATTTTTATATAAAAAATCAAGAAATTAAACTGGTGGCTCCATGCTATTATACCTGATTTGAAAAAAAGAAAAACGCGATTTATTGCATTTTTTAAGCCTGTAAAAAAAGTTTTTTTGTATTTGGCATTTATTTGAACTGTGCCTTTTTATATTGCTTACCGGGTGGCGATTTTTGAAAAATCTGCAATATTCAAATATAGTTCCGCGCATCTTTTAACAAGATTTATCCTGTTTTGCCTTATTGTCTCATCTTTATCCATTACAAGGACTTTATCAAAAAACAGGTTAACGGAATCTGCAAATCCTGAAAGCTCTAAAAGAGCCCCGTAGTATTTGTCCCTGCTTGCTGATTCTTTTATTCTTTCTTCCCTTGCTAAAAGCTGGCTGAAAAGACCGGATTCTTCTGTGCAGCTTAGAAGCTCCTTTACTACAGGCCCTGTTTCCTTTCCTTTTATTATATTCTTGCACCTTATAAGAGGTTCAGATAATGCCAGGATATCATTGCCTTCGCTTATATATTTAGAAAGTGCGGTATACTTTTTATCAAGCTCAAGAATAGAGCTGCAGCCGGCCTGCATTACTGCATCAAAGATATCTGTCCTTTTGCCGTTTTTTTCCAGCCTGAAACGGTATCTTGCTGTTATAAATTCGACTATATTTAAAACAAGCTCATTTTTATCAATATTTTTAAACTCGAACTTATCACTGAAAAGCCCGATACAGAATCCTGCAACCTTTCCAAGGTCAAGATCAAAATCCTTATCCATACATGTAAGCACTATGCCTGAAGCTTTCCTTCTCAATGCAAAAGGGTCCTGTGAGCCGGAAGGGATGTTCCCTGTCATAAACATGCCTGTGATTGTGTCAAATTTATCAGCAATAGAAAGTATTGCCCCTGCCATTGTCTGTGGAAGAATATCTGCCGCAAATCTGGGAAGGTAATGTTCAAATACAGATTCGGCAACATCTGCTGATTCGCCTTTTTCTTTTGCATATTCCCTGCCGACGAGCCCCTGCAGCTCAGGAAACTCAACTACAAGGTTTGTGACCAGGTCGCATTTGCAAATCATTGCCGCTCTTTTTAAATCCTCTTCAAGGTTTTTATTTACATATAGCTGAGCTGATTTTTCCCCGGCCATTTTTGCAATCAGGCAGCATATCATTTCAAGCCTGCATGACTTATCGTAAAGGGAACCTATGCCTGAGTAAAAAATAACGCCTTTGAGTTTTTCTATCCAGTTATCAAAACTGTGCTTTTTATCTTCTTCATAAAAGAACTTCGCATCGCTTAACCTTGCCCTCAGCACCCTTTCATTTCCTCTTGCAATTTCGCCCTTTTCGTCGCTTGGGCCATTTTGTATAACAATAAAATTTCTGGTAACCTGCCCGCTGCTGCCAATTACTGCAAAATAACGCTGGTGGTGCTGTATTGCTTTTATAAGTATTTCTTTTGGCAGATATAAGTATTGCTCCGGGAAAGTGCCGATCAGTACATTTGGTGTTTCCACCAGGTTTACAACCTCAGCAAGAAGGTCCTCATCTATTATAACCTTGCATCTACCTGCCCATGTGTCTTTTTCTATTTTGCTAATCCTATCAAGTATAAGCTGCCGTCTTTTGGAGCTGTCAAGTATGATTTTCGTTTTTTCTTCAAGGAACCTGTAGTAGTCTTCCATGCTGCTGCATTCAGGTATTTTAACCGGGCCCGTCCCGGAATTTCTTAACCCGAATGTATGGTCTGAAGAACGGATATTTTCAATTTCAAAATCGACAATATTGTTTCCAAGAATTGCTGCTGTCCATCTTATCGGCCTTGTAAACCTGACTGAATAGTCACCCCATGTCATTTGTTTTGCAAAAGTAAGGGAAAGTATGGATTCTTTTGCCAGTTCCGGAAGGACTTCTTCTGCTGGCCTTTGCTTTTCTATGATTTTATATCCAAGATATGTTCCTTTATCTGAATCTACTTCTATGAGTTCGCTTACTTTGACCCCGAGCCCTTTTGCAAAACCTTCTGCAGCTCCTGTCGGTCTGCCGTTTTCATCAAAGGAAATCTTTTTGGGCGGGCCCGATAATATTTTCTCTGAGGTCTTTTGCATATGGCCCAATCCTTTGACAAAGGCAACTATACGCCTTGGGGTAACAGCAATTTTTATATCCTCAAAATCCAGCCTGTTATTTTCCAGGTTTTGTGCAAGGATGTCTGCAAAATTCTTTGTGGCCTCATTCATACTCGATGAGGGCAGTTCCTCAGTCCCTATTTCTATAAGAAGGTTTTTTGGCATAATTTACTATATTCCAATTTATTCTTTTTTTGACTTTATATATTCTATAAGCCTGTTAGTGTAATTATTTTTCAAAAGTTTTTTTAATGAGCGGAAATCCAAGTTCTTCGCGCTGTTTAAGGTATTCACTGCAAACTGCCTTTGCAAGGTTTCTCACTCTTGCTATGTAAAGGGTTCTTTCAGAAACACTTATTGCTTCCCTTGCATCAAGCAGGTTAAACACGTGTGAGCATTTAAGCACACATTCATGGGCGGGATAGACCAGTCCCTTTTCAATTGCCCTTGCAAATTCCTTTTCATATTTACCGAAAAGGTCAAGAAGCATTGATATGTCTGCAACCTCAAAATTATATTCTGACCACTGTTTTTCTGATTCAAGCAGTATATCTCCATAAGTAAGCTCGTTGTTCCATTTAAGCTCCCAGAAGCTGTCCTTGTCCTGGAGATACATTGCAATCCTTTCAAGCCCGTATGTCAGTTCTGCAGAAACAGGTTTTAATGCAAGGCCCCCCATCTGCTGGAAATATGTAAATTGTGTAATTTCCATTCCATCGGCCCATACTTCCCATCCAAGCCCCGCGGCCCCTATTGTAGGGGACTGCCAGTCATCTTCAACAAATCTTATATCATGCAGAGCCATGTCGATTCCAAGTCCGGCAAGTGAGCCAAGGTAAAGCTCCACAACATCATCCGGGGATGGTTTTAAAAGAACCTGGAACTGGTAATAAAACTGGGTCCGGAAAGGATTTTCCCCGTACCGGCCGTCTGTCGGCCTTCTGCTTGGTTCCACATATGCAACATTGTATGGCTCGGGCCCAAGGCAGCGCAGGAAGGTATCTGCATTAAATGTACCGGCGCCCTTTTCAAGGTCAAGGGGCTGCCTAATTATGCAGCCTTTTTCCGCCCAGTATTTCTGTAAATTAAATATGATGTCCTGGAAATTCATAATTTCCTAATTTTAAAGATATTGGAAATAATAGTCAATTTGAGATTTTACTTCGCCATTATGGCAGGACACGGTCAAGATAAAGCCGGATATCGATATTACAGTCAGTATGATACCTTATATAGTCTCCAATTATTGCGGATACTTCATCAAGGTCCGCAGGGTTTATGGCTTCCTGCCTTAAATCTTTCAGTGGCAAAACAAACAATTTCTTTAGAAAATCAAGATTTT
>CAZGTW010000060.1:0-4380 GCA_964528815.1 uncultured Actinomycetota bacterium
GGATGTTAAGGTTTTCTTCTTCTGCCAATATCTGCAATTAAGACTGCAATAAGGATGCCGATTATTGCACAAAGCGTTATGTTGACATGAATGCTAAAACTCATATCAATCAGATACAGGTTCAGGCTGAGCTGGTCGGTGCCCACCTTTAAACCTTTGTCCAGGATTGGGACCACATCTTTTAAAACATGGCCGATGATTGCACCTATAACACCGCCTGCAAGTATTATAAAAAAGTTACCTATCCATCTTCTTCTATTCATTATTCCCCTGTTAAAAATAATTCTTAAAGAATAATTTCCCAATCCTTTAAAAAGAATGCCGGCACATCTTTACTGTTCAGTTTTGCAGTAAGGGCAAACTTTCCAGTCAAGATTTAAAGGCTTTTCACACTGGATACACTGTTTTTTAAGCTTTTTCCTGCAATTCGGGCATATGACAAAATCATCTTTGACTTCTTTGCCGCACGTGGGACAGCGGTGTATATTTGCAGCCAGCAGCATTTCCATCCTTCTTATTTCAAGATCCCTCTCGACAACATCTTCAATAAATTCGGGCGGCCTTACAATAAGGTATATGATAAGGCCAAGGTAATTAAGCACCAGGACAACAAGGGTCCAGAATACTGCACTTGTGTTCCTGAGCCTGGCATCCCTGTAGGTCCAGTAGACCGCTGAGAGCCAGATAACTACCAGGACAAAAACTATGCCATATGCAAGATATTTCCATATCGGCAGCTTAAAAAAATTAAGAATATTTTCAAAATATTTTAAAAAATCCATTTATCCTCCTAAACGATATCTTCAAGATTAGTTATTGAACCGGTAATGCATATAATATCACTACTGTCTGAAATTTTTAAAGCAAAATTTAGGGAATTTGATATTGTGTCAATATTATATATTTCTGATGGCACTGTTTTGCTATCCCTGTTTTTTTCCCGCAGTACTTTATACAATTCTTTCTCCAATATTTCAATAGGCAGGCTTCTTTGCGTATTGCTTGATGTCAGTATAAGGGTATCACTAATTGTAATAACATCTTTAAGCATTTTTTTGTAGTCCTTGTCTTTCAGCACTGAAAAAATAATTATCTTTTTTTTACCTGCAAAATTCTGTCCTATATTTTTTACAAAGTTTGCAATGCCTTCAGGATTATGCGATGTGTCTGCAATTACAACCGGCTCTTTTTGAAGGATTTCAAACCTTCCGGGGACCTTTATCTCTGACAGGCTGTTTTTAAGATTACTTTTATCTATGCTTTTGCCCTTTATTTCCAGGTACAGCTCGGAAAGTGCTGCAGCAAGGCTTAAGTTTTGAGGCTGGTAATTTCCAAGCAGCGGGATAAAAAGGCCCTCATAATCATCTTTTATACCTTTAATATCCACTTCCCATCCCTGAAGATAGAGCCTCTTTTTATTTTTTATCAAGAAATCCCTTCCATAGATAAACAGCTGTGAGGAAGTTTCTGCAACTTTTTTTTCCAGTACATACAGCACATCCTTATCATTGCTGGTTGTTGCCACTTTTGCATATGGTTTTATAACCTGCACTTTTTCTTCAGCTATCTCAGATACGGTATCGCCAAGGATGGCAGTGTGCTCAAGGCTCACCCCTGTAAGGCCGGCTACAACTGCATCTGCAGCATTTGTCGCATCCCAGCGCCCGCCCATTCCTGCTTCAAGGACCATTACATCTATCTTTTCTGCGGCTGCAAGGGCAAAGCCCATTGCTGCTATTATTTCAAATTGTGTCATTTCGCCGCCAATGTCTAGCCTGTTTACATCTTCTATTGCAGGATAAACATCTGAAAACAGGTCAGCAAAACGCTGCCTTGTAATGTTTTTCCCGCAGAACCAGAACCTTTCAGTATATTCATTTATATGCGGTGAGATATGATAAGCGCTTCGCAGTCCCTGGCCGCCAAGGATGGCAGCTGTCATGGTGGTGGTCGATGTCTTTCCATTGGAACCCACTACATGTATAAAACCGGTTTTCTGGTGCGGCTTACCAAGAATTTCAAGCAGTTTTGTTATTCTTTCGAGCCCCGGTTTTATGCCAAAAACAAGGCATTTATCCAGATAAAGCGCAGCTTCTTCATAATTGAATCTTTTCATTTTGGTTGGCGGCCATTAATCAGGTTTTGCTGTTGCTTCAGCACTGCAATTGCTTTTATTGCCTGCTTGAGTTTATTTTTTTCTTTTTCTATTATTTCAACAGGGGCCTTATGGATAAACTGGGGATTTTCAAGCTTTGCTGAAACCTTTGAGATTTCTGCCTGGTTTTTTGCTATTTCATCATTTATCCTTTTTGACTCCTGTACTATATCAATAGCATCCAGTATGTTTACATATATCTCGCAGTCATCTTTGAGGCTCTTTACATAAGCGCCGGTATCCGGAGGAACGCCTGTTTTAAGTTCCTTTATCTTTGCAAGGCTTATAATGTAAACTGCATTCTGCAGTATGAGGCCGGCGGTATCATTTAAGGAAGGATTAATAAAAACATCTATCTTTGATGCCGGGTTGATTGAATGCTCGGACCTTATTTTCCTTATTTCGCTAATAATGTTTGATATCCTTGTTATTTCTTCTTCTGCACGCAAATCTGTCTTATCAGGCGCTGTCTTTTCAAGTGATGGAAAGCCTGAAACCATAATGCTTTCTCCTTCATGAGGAAGGTTCTGCCATATTTCTTCTGTTATAAAAGGCATAAACGGATGCAGTAACTTAAGATACCTTTCAAGTATATACCATAGCACATACCTGGTTGTATGTTTCTTTTCCCGGGGCACATTTGCATTATAAAGGTCGACCTTTGCAACTTCTATGTACCAGTCACAGAAATCGTTCCAGAAAAATTCTGTCAGTGTGCGGCACGCAAAAGAAATATTATATTTCTCAAGATATTTCTCCAGGCTTTTTACTGTCCTGGCAAACCTTGAAAGTATCCACCTTTCCCAGCTCCCGTATTCTTCCGGCATGTTTTTCATGTCCGTAAAATCTTCACCTTCCAGGTTGGATATGACAAAACGGGATGCGTTCCACAGTTTGTTTGCAAAATTGCGGCTGCCCTCTATTTTTTCCTGCCCGAGCAGAAGGTTCCTTCCAGGTGTAGTAAGAGATGCAAGGGCAAACCTTAAGGCATCTGCGCCGTTTTTTTCGATTATTGTAATCGGATCTATGACATTGCCCCTGGACTTGCTCATTTTCTGGCCAAAAACATCATTTACAAGCGGATTTATAAAAACTTCCTTAAACGGGACTTCCTTCATGAAATAAAGGCTCATCATTATCATCCGGGCAACCCAGAAAAATATTATGTCGTGTGCAGTAATAAGGACATTTGTCGGAAAGAAATATTTGAGTTCTTCAGTATCTTCGGGCCATCCCATTGTTGCAAAGGGCCACAGGCATGAAGAAAACCAGGTATCAAGGACATCCTCATCCTGTACAAAATCACGGCAGCCGCATTTGCATGCACCGGGAGCCTCTACAGTGACTGCCATTTCACTGCAGGACTTGCAGTACCATACCGGTATACGGTGGCCCCACCACAGCTGGCGGGATATGCACCAGTCCCGGATATTTTCCATCCAGTTAAAATACAATTTTTCCCATTTTCTGGGGACAAATTTTACCCTGCCCTCCCGCACTGCAGCAATTGCAGGCTCAGCCAGAGTTTTCATGGAAACGAACCACTGTGGCGATATGCGGGGCTCAATTACTGTGTCGCATCTTGAGCACATGCCCATAGACGAGACATGGTCCCTTTTGCCTGCAAGATATCCTTTTGCCTCAAGGTCAGCTAAAACCTTTTTCCTTGCTTCATACCTGTCAAGGCCCTTATATAGCCCTGCATTTTCATTAATGATGCCGGAGTCGGTCATGATATTTATCTTATCAAGTCCGTGCCTGGCCGCTATTTCAAAGTCATTCGGGTCATGGGCAGGAGTCACCTTGACGGCGCCCGTGCCGAATTTTAGGTCCACATAGCTGTCCTGCACCACAGGTATCTTTCTTTCCATAAGAGGAAGAAAGACAAACCTTCCTGCGATTTTTTTATACCTTTTATCGTCAGGATTGACTGCGACTGCAGTATCTCCAAGCATAGTCTCGGGCCTTGTAGTTGAGACCGTAATAAATTCGGTTTTGCTTGGCAATCCTGTTTCTTCATCAATCAACGGGTATTTTATGTCCCAGAGGTTGCCTTTTTTTTCTTTGTGCTCGACCTCAATGTCAGATATTGCAGTAAGGCACCTCGGGCACCAGTTAACCATGTAATTGCCCCTGTAAATAAGCCCTGCATTATATAGTGTGACAAATTCGTGGTTTACAGCTTTTACATAATCGTCATCAAAAGTAAATCTCTGCCTTTCCCA
>CAZGTW010000060.1:4480-8318 GCA_964528815.1 uncultured Actinomycetota bacterium
TTGAGGGCATGTCCTATATGAAGATAACCGGTCACATTGGGCGGCGGAATGACTATGCTGTAAGGTGTCCTGGTCCTGTCTGCTTCCCCATGAAAATAGCCTTTTTCAAGCCATTTTTTATATATTTTATCCTCAAAAGCAGAAGGGTCGTATTTGGCAGGAAGTTTCTCCATTTATGCAAGCTTCTCCTGGTCAGAAAGCAAATCAGTATTTTCCAGGTCCGAAAGAAGCATTGGCTTTATCCTGTTTTCTACTACTTCTTTTGTAATTACGCACCTTTTGATATCCTGGCGGGAAGGTATCTCAAACATTACTTCCAGCATTATCTCCTCCATTATTGAGCGCAGGCCCCTTGCCCCTGTGCCCCTTTTAAGTGCAAGAGAAGAAATCGATTTGAGCGCATCCTTCTTAAAAAGAAGATCCACATTATCCATTTCAAATATCTTTTTGTACTGCTTAACAAGCGCATTCTTCGGCTCCTGGAGTATTTTTATAAGGTCATCTTCACTCAGATTTGTAAGTGTGCTCATGACCGGCAGGCGGCCGATAAATTCAGGTATCATTCCATACTTTAAAAGATCCTCAGGGAGAACCTGTGAAAGGAGCGAATCATGCTTTTCTGTCTTTTTCTGTATTTTTTCAGTTATGAAACCCACACTGTTTTTATTCAGCCTTTTTTCAATGATTTTTTCCAGGCCGTCGAAGGTGCCTCCGCAGATAAATAAAATATTGGATGTATTTATCTGTATGAAATCCTGGTGCGGATGCTTCCTGCCGCCATGAGGCGGGACATTTGCTTCTGTGCCCTCAAGTATCTTCAAAAGTGCCTGCTGGACCCCTTCACCTGATACATCCCTGGTAATGGATGGATTCTCTGACTTTCTTCCTATCTTATCCACTTCATCCAGATAGATTATGCCTGTTTCGGCTCTCTTTATATCAAAATCAGCATTCTGTATTAATTTTAGAAGTATATTTTCAACATCTTCCCCGACATAGCCCGCTTCTGTGAGCGCAGTGGCATCAGCTATTGCAAATGGGACATTTAATATCCTGGCAAGTGTCTGGGCAAGAAGGGTTTTTCCGCATCCTGTCGGCCCCATGAGAAGTATATTACTTTTCTGTATTTCAATATCTTCCTTTAAAAGAGAGTCGCCGTATTTGACTCTTTTATAGTGATTGTACACTGCAACAGAAAGCACCTTTTTTGCTTTTTCCTGCCCCACTACATATTCATTGAGTATGGAATATATCTCGGCAGGTTTGGGCAGGTCCTTAAAATCTACTTCCTTATCTTCTTTAAGCTCTTCATCTATTATCTCATTGCACAAATCAATGCATTCGTCACATATATATACTCCAGGGCCCGCAATAAGTTTGCGTACCTGGCTCTGGGGTTTACTGCAAAAAGAACATTTCAGGAAATCGCTTTTTTTATTATCATTTTGTGACAATTAAAATCATCCCTCTCCTATTTCTTTTCTATGACTTCATCAATTATACCGTACTGCTTAGCTTCCTGGGCATTAAGGATAAAATCCCTCTCAGTATCTTTTTCTATCTTTTTTATATCCTGGCCGGTATGTTTTGCAATTATTTCGTTTAAAAGTTTCCTTAACCTTACTATTTCCCTTGTCTGTATTTCCACATCCATTGATGTGCCCTGTACACCGCCTGAAGGCTGGTGCAACAGTATCCTTGCATGGGGAAGAGAATATCTCTTGCCTTTTTCACCTGACAGCAGCAGGACAGCTGCTGCGCTTGCGGCCTGGCCAATACATATAGATGACACAGGTGATTTAATAAACTGTATGGTGTCATAAATTGCAAGTGCTGATGTAACTGAGCCGCCCGGGCTGTTTATATAGAGCTGGATATCTTTTTCCGGGTCATCGGCATCAAGATGCAGCATTTGTGCCATAACGACATTTGCCATGTTATCATCTATATCAGAACCCAGAAAAATTATCCTTTCCTGAAGGAGCCTTGAATAAATATCAAAGGACCTTTCCCCCCTGTTGGTCTGCTCTATGACCATGGGTATAAGATAATCATTTGTTATTTTCATCATTTTATTGTTCACTTTCTTCCTTATTTGCAGAATCCGGGACCCAGAGCTTTTTATCTTCAACCTCTTCATCAGTTTTTTCTGTGTCTTTTGGTCTGCCCGGTGTCCACAGTTTCCTTGCTGCCGGCTTATCAGCCTTTTGTTTCTTTTCTTCAACTATTCTTGAATTTTTTATGAGAAAATCAAAAAGGTTTCGCCTTTTTATATTTTCCTTCAGGTCCTCCCTGCCGTCATTTCCATCAAGATATTCTTTCAGCCTTTTTTTCTCTTCTTCTTTATTATAGCTTGAAATTATCTTTTCAGCTTCTTCATTTATCTGCTGTTCTGACGGTTCTATATTTGAAGCTTCAGTCTTCTCAAGTGCATTGATAATCAGGTATTCTTTAATCTCTCTAATTGCTGATAACCTGACATTACTGTTAAAATCTTCTTCTGTAATATTATATGCTTTCAGGTAATCGCTTTTTGAAATCTTGTGTTCAGACAGCTCTTTATCAAGGTCCTCATTGTAATGCTTTATCCTGCTTTCTATCATTGGCTCAGGGACCTCAAGCTTAATATTACCTACAAGACTGTCCATTATCCCGGATATTATCCTGTCTCTTCGCATTTTCTTTTTCTGCTGTTCCATTCTTTCTTTAAGGTGTGCCATGAAAGCATCGGCATCTTTATAGTCTCCAAAATTCTTCAGGAAGTTCTCATCCACATCGGGCAATATTTTCTTTTTTATTTCCTTTAAATTAATGCTGAATTCTGCCTGTTTTCCTGCAATTTCCTTATCGGCAATGTTTTCAGGCATTGTCAGCACAACATTTTTGCTTTCGCCTTTTTTCATGGTAACTATTGCTTCTTCAAATTCTGCAAATAATGTCCCTGAGCCAAGCTCCAGGGTGTAATCCTGGGCGCTGTTACCTTCAAATGGATTGCCGTCTATTTTGCCTTCAAAGTCAATTATTACATAATCACCTTTTTCGGAGGGCCTGTCGTCTTCAACAGGTTCAAGGGATGCATAATTGCTGCGAATGCTTTCTACCTGTTTTTCAATCTCCTCATCAGTTACTTCTTCTGACAGTCCTGTTACTTCGATTCCCTTATACCTTGGGAGTGTTATTTCCGGCTCGACTTCGACAGTGACTTCGATTTCCAGCGGTATATCATCACCCACTTTATTGATTTTTATCTTCGGATAATCAATTGGCTTTATTTTTGAATCTTCAACTATTTTAGGATAGAGCTCAGATATTGAAATAGTAGCGGCTTCATTTAACACATATTCCTTGCCAAAATTAACATCTATTATATTGTATGGTATTTTTCCGGGCCTGAAACCGGGTATTTTAGCTTTTGAGGAAATCTCCTTATATGCGGAATTCATTGATTTCTGCAGATGATTGCTTGCAATTTCGATATCAAGGATGACCTTATTATTCTCAACTTTTTTAAGACTCTTTAACTTGTAACTCAATTAAACACTCCTTCAAAATAACAAAATTTCTTTAGTTTTTTTAAAATACATTATTATCTGGTGCGAGAGAGGGGATTTGAACCCCTACAGGTGATTAGCCCACTAGATCCTAAGTCTAGCGCGTCTGCCAGTTCCGCCACTCTCGCAATGAATGGTGGGTCGTACAGGCTTCGAACCTGTGACCCCCTGATTAAGAGTCAGGTGCTCTACCTACTGAGCTAACGACCCATACAGATACTGGTGCATTTATCATGGCACGCCTGGAGGGATTCGGTCTTTCGTCTCGCTTTGCTAAGCTCGCTGCA
>CAZGTW010000061.1:0-5390 GCA_964528815.1 uncultured Actinomycetota bacterium
AGGAGGGAAGTATTTGATTCCTTTCTTGCTGACAGGGCATCTGATGCCGGATGTGATATAAACTTCGGTGAAAAAGTAGAGGGTTTAAGTATAGGCGAAGATTCAGCTCAGGTGAATACAAACAGGTCAAGCTACAGTTCAAAAATAACAGTGGCAGCAGATGGCGCCAGGGGATATCTGTCCAGGCATATTATTTCAGGTAAAAAAATCAATAAGATAATCGGCTATGAGGCAGATATCGATTATTCCTCAGGCAACAATACTGTAAAGGATGCAGAAGGCAGGACTTTTGATTTAAGTGACTCAGTAAGGCTTGATTTCAGGGGGGCCAGGAAAGGATATTGCTGGGTTTTTCCGAAAAAAACAAGCGTTTCATGCGGGATGGGGGCGCCCTGGCAGGAAGCTCCTGCAGTCAAAAGTTACCTTAAAAAATTTTTATCCGGTTTCTGTGCAGATTATGGCAATAGTGATTTTAACCTTGATCTTTCTGCCCATGGGATTCCGGTGAGAAATAATGACACGCCTTTTTGCTCACACAGGATGCTTGCCGTCGGCGATGCGGCCTGTTTTGGGGACGGGTTCACTGGCGAGGGGATTTACAATGCTGCAAAAAGTGCAATGTATGCTGCAGAAAGCATTAAAAATTCCCTTAAAACTTCCGATTTTTCTTTCAGCGACTACTTCAATAATATAAGTAATGATATTGCAAGGGATATAAAAATATCCCTGTTTTTAAACCGGGTTTTCTATGGCTCGTTTGCATTTTTTTACCGTTTTATTGAAAAAAATGACAGTTACTTTAATGCTGCATGCAGGTTTTTGCGGGGGGAAAAAAATTACATTGATATTGCAGAAAGGCTTAAAATACTGAAATTATAAATTAATTTAATTTTATCTGGTTAAAATATCTGTAAAGATAGTAGAATTATATTATTATTTATGAATAGATTTAGGGAAAGTTTAAATAAAATAAGAGGTATATGATGCCAGAAAACAAAAATGAAACTGTCATAGTCCAGATATCTGACCTGCACGTGGGAGAGTCTGATTTTGTTCCAAGTTTGCTGACGAGGTGCGTTGACGAAATAAATGAGCTCAAACCTGATATAGTAATGATTACCGGTGACCTGACAGGAATGGGATACAGGCGGGAATATGATACGGTAAAAAATTATATATCTCCGATAAAATGCAAAAATGTCCTTATTAAGCCAGGCAACCATGATTCAAGGAACGTCGGATACATGCACTTTGAGGATATATTCGGGGAAAGGTATTCAGGCTTCCAGACAGATGACCTGCAGATAGTTGCAGTGGATTCAAGCGAGCCCGACCTGGATAACGGCCAGATAGGCCGGGAATATTATAAGTGGATAAAAAATGAATTCAGCAAGGCAAAACCGCAGGACCTTAAGATTTTTGCCATGCACCACCACCTGATACCTGTTCCGGGCACCGGCAGGGAAAGAAACATAGTGCATGATGCGGGCGATGTGCTGGAAGTGCTGGTTGAATCGGATGTGGATATTGTCCTTTGCGGACATAAGCATGTGCCTTATCTCTGGAGAGTAGAAGATATGTATATTATAACTGCCGGCACTGTTTCAAGCTTAAGGCTCAGGGGTAAAATTGAACCTAACTATAATATAATATATGTCAGGGAAGACGAAATAGATATCTACAGAAGATATCCATTTGACAGGATAGAAAAAATAATCGGCCTTGAAAGAAAAACTTCAAAGAGCAAGCTTAATGACAGATTTACTAAAGAACAGGCAAAATTCCAGTAAAAAACTCGCAGCACTTATAGACGGCGAACATTATCCCGGAATAAACCTGGATGCAATAAATAAACTTAAAAAAACATTTAAAGGCACCTTTGCAGGGATAATATTTCTTGGCGGCACAGAAAAACTTATGTCATCAAACCTTGAAAGTTTTTATGGCCATAAAGTAATAAAAATAAGCAAACTGGAACATGATTTTATACCCGCTTTAAAAACACTTTGCCCTGATTATGTTTTTGATTTAAGTGACGAGCCAGTGGTAAATTATATGGCCCGCGCAAAAATTGCATCTTACTGCCTTGCATGCAGATGCACATATATGGGGCCGGATTTCTGCTTTGAGCATGAGGCACCATTGCATAGCTTTACAAAATCCAGCCTTCTTATCATAGGGACCGGCAAAAGGATAGGCAAAACCGGTGTAAGCTCCTATATTGCAAGCCTTATATCCAAAAAAAGAAAAGTATGCATACTGGCAATGGGAAGAGGGGGCCCGGCAAAGCCAACGCTCCTTAAGGGAAGCAATGTAAAAATAACACCCCAATATCTTCTGGATATTTCAAGGAAAGGTATGCATGCAAGTTCTGATTATATTGAAGATGCCCTTTTTTCAAAAGTCGATACTGTCGGGTGCCGCAGGTGCGGCGGTGGGTTCGGCGGCAAGTTTTTCCTATCCAATATTTCCCGGGGAGTAAAACTCTGCGAGAAAACAAATCCTGATTTAATTATAGTGGAAGGAAGCGGGGCGTCGGTTCCACCTGTAAAAACTGACCGGTGCATTTGCTTAATCGGGGCGGACCAGGAATGGGAGAGTGTCGCAGGTTATCTTGGCATATACAGGATACTTATTTCAGATATGGTTATTTTGACAATGTGCGAAGAGCCGATAGCAACCGGGCAAAAAATCTCTTTACTGGAACAAGAAATCAGAAGTGCAAACCCTGATATTAAAATAGTTAAGACAGTATTTCGTCCAGAACCTCTTTATCCGGTAGAAGGAAAAAAAGTATTTATGCTGCTGACTGCAAAGAGCGGGGCAGGAGACAATATAAAACAATACCTGGAAAAAGAGTATAACTGTAAAGTTACCGGAATATCATTTAACCTTGCAAACCGCGATAAGTTAAAAGACGAGCTTCAAAATTTTAATGATTATGATGTGCTGCTTTCTGAACTTAAAGCAGCTTCGGTTGATATGGTGACCGAATTTGCAGCAAGTAATGGAAAAGACATTAACTATATGAACAATATCCCTGTGATTACAAAAGGCACAGGTTTATTTAATAATTTTATCAAAGACCTTGAGAATTCAGCCAAATAAGGAGCCAATATTATGGAAGCATCCAACCTCAACGGAAATGAACCAAAAGGCAATGATCTTAAAACAGGTAATTTAGAAGGTAAAACCCAGTCGCAGGTAATTGTAATAAGTGATGAAAAAAGCGGCTTGCCATTTTCAAAGGGGATACTGGCTTCATCAATCTCAGTGACCGGACTCGAAATAGTGCTCTGCCATAAGATAGCTTTTGAGATAGAGCGGTACCTTTTTGAAAAAAAGATTAAAACCGTTGCCCTTGAAGAATTAAGGTCAATAGTTTTCAGGTTCATAAAAGATAGTGTGAACCTGGAATATGCTGAAAAATACCTCTTGTGGCAGTCAGTCGGAAAACTTAAAAAACCCATCATCCTGCTAATCGGCGGGGCTACAGGCGTTGGCAAATCAACAGTTGCAACAATTCTTGCAACAAGGTTGAATATAACCAGGGTCGCATCGTCAGATGCTATAAGGGAAGTAATGAGGGCAACAGTATCAGATAAGCTCATAAGGCCTATCAGGGGCTCGTCATATAATGCATACCAGAATCTTACGCTGCCTCCTGTTGGCGTTGATCCCGTTATCCTGGGTTTCAGGGAGCAGGTAATGGCAGTAATTGTTGGAGTAGAAGCAATTATAAAGAGAAGCATTGAAGAAAAAAATGATATTATTATAGAGGGCGCCCATGTTGTCCCGGGATATATGGAACTTGAGAGGTATGATTCAAAAGCAATAATCCAGGAGATAGTAATAACTGTTCCTGATCTTCAGATACATAAGGAACATTTTTCCAAACGCACAACTGAGACCCAGGGCTCAAGGCCAATGCAGAAGTATATAAAGCACCTTGACAAGATACATATGATACAGAAATACATCGAAGGGCTCGCACAGGAAAGGAAAATACCCATCATTAATAATTACAGCCTTGATAATTCTGTAAGCGAAGTGCTGCAGATACTTTTTGACAGGGTAAGAGAAGAATTCAGCAAAATAAGATCATAATGAAGTGAAGATTTTGCCTGGCTGGTAAAAGGGCTTTAATTTTTATTTTACATTGAATTCATTTACCAGATGTTCTTCTCCCTCAAATAAAACTGTTGTCTTATATGAGCCAGGCTTGTGCAACCCGTCTTTTTTTGCAAGCGATACTGATACGGTTCCCGAACCTTCTTTGTTACTGGTAATCAAGTCTTCCTGGACGGGCACCTCTGTCCCGTTTTCAACATATGTCCACATTATTTTAAAAACACTGTCTTTTTTTATGTTTTTGACGAAAATAACAATAAAGATATCTGCATTACTGTTAAATGAATCTGTAGAGGCAATGCTGCTGGGGTCTTCGCTGCCGGTAAAACCGGGTGTGCCTGTTATTATTACGTTTTCTATGCCCGGTTCTTTTTGAAGCATTGTGAAAGCTACAGCAGCAAATATTGCTGTTACGACTATTATTATTACTATGTTCCTGGCACTCATCCAAAATAAAATATACTATAATCTTTTTATATTCAAGCAATATTTATCAAATAAAAAACCCCGGATATATGACTTTACAGCTATATCCGGGGCCAGTTTTGTTTTATTAAATTATTCTTCAGGTTCTAAGCGGGTTGCAGGGTACCAGCAAATACGAGCCATGCAAGCAGTGACTTTGCTACAAGGCTCAAGATAATATATGCCCTTTCACCATAAAGATAGTCTCTCCACCTGCCTGTTTTTTTGTATTGCAGTACCATGTTGACCGGGAAAAGATTAAACAGTACAAAATAAGTGCCAAAAATTGCAAATACAAACCACGGGGTCTGCTCAATAACGCCCGGTGTCTTTACAGCTGCGCCAAGGAAATAAAGCAGGACAACTACCCAGGGAATGGCCCCTGAAAAACTCCCGATAATAAATGCGGTCCAGTTGGTCTTTTTTGTTGTCTGGTTATGTATCTCCATCATCAGGCCAAGAAGGTTCATTGTTGCGTTTAAACCTACAATTGATACGATTGTTGCAATATCCCTGGCTCCAAACAGCATAGATATTATTACTATCATTACTGATGAGCTCAAAGAATATTCAAACCACCTGAAATAGTTAATGCCCATTTCAAGTCTGGAATTATAAAATTTATTTATTCCGGGAAGAACGACAAGAAAATGAGCTATTGCTGACATGAAAAGGAAAATAGACACAAATGCTCCAATTGGAATCGAGCCTATTGTAGTATTTGTGTCAACAACCAGTTTCATTTTGGTAGCATCAAAGGTCAGGAAATAAAAGTCAACCGGTAATTTAAAATC